>CAZVRP010000001.1:0-7640 GCA_964630255.1 uncultured Oscillospiraceae bacterium
TGAAATACTTTACGAAACAGTCTTACAAGCAGGAAGGTTGTGGGGAGTGATGTTGCTGTATACGGAAAATTCCGGGGGATCTAAGTGTATCCCGCTTACAGATTATTCCGCCTCGAAAGCAGAGGCGCTCCTAACTGGGGCGATTCCTCAGATGATTCCTGTTACGTTGTATGCCTCGTCCGAGGGGGTCCAGCAAATATATGACATTGATGGTTTAGTAGAGTATCAGCGCGCCATCGGCGCGGTCAATACGCGGCAAATGCTCAATATGCTTCATAGTCTTTGTCAGAATGTAATGCAATATCCGCTGCTCATGGATGAGGAACTCGGACTGTTGGCTTTAGACAGACTGTTTTGGGAAGCTGCGACTTCCAGTTGGCGGTACTTGATGCTTATTGAAAAAAGCGAAGCATGGATGGCATTACCGGAACGTACTCCAGATGAGATATGGAGCGCGCTTTTTGATGCTGCTATGGCGCTTTCGCCCGAGAAGAGGGCGGCGCTGCAATCGATCGTTGACAGACTGGCGGACAGGGAATTTACAGTTGAGGAGCTTTCGCTTGCCATTGAGGCGGAAGTATCTTTGCTATTACAGGAAACTACCAGCGCATATCATGATGACGAACCGGCGATAGAAGATTCCGTTCCGGAAGAAGAGGAGTATCGCCCGTGGGAAACCTGCGGTGTACGGCTGCCCGGTAATGATGAGATTGGGGTGACAGGATCAACTGCGGAGGAACCAATAAAAAGCGACTCAATGATATGTGAAGCCAGTCTTGAAGCAGCGCCGCTTCAGCCGGTTATCCCGGGTATAGAACCTCCGGCTCCGCCTCCAGTTCGGGTAAACGTTCCGGAGCCGAAGGAAGCGGAAAGAGCTAACGCCGGCACGGCGACCACGGTTCTGCTGAAACCGGAGACCAGCGTTTTAGATACGGTCGCGCCGCCAACTGGTCAGCATGTTATGCGAGCCGAGGTCGCAAAGATTCGTATCCCGCGAGTAGTTCGTATGGAAACGCAGGAAATGGCATACGTCGATCGCCCTAATTTTGTGATCGGAAGTAAGGCTGGCGCGGTGGATTTCCTCATACGAGATAATCGGGTCATCAGCCGGCGTCATGCGGCGATCGTGACCCGTGGAACGGACTACTATATTGTGGATCTTGGTTCCCGTAACGGAGTGTTCATAGAAAACAAACGCATTCCGAAGAATCAGGAAACCTTGATCTATGTGGGAGACGTCTTCACGCTTGCAAACGAGAGATTTAAGCTTCAATGGTGATTGGAACTTAGATTATGTGATCCCTTAAGTTAATATACAGAGAGGAGCATTCCAAATGAAAAGGATCAAATGCATTTTGTCACTTGCACTTACTCTGACGCTGATCCTCAGCCTTTCCATCTGCCTTGCTACCGACGCTTCAGCGGTCGAGAATGAGGCGGTGCAGAAAGCCGCGGACGGCGTATTCCGTGTAATGGCGTATTACACAAATGAGGCGTTCTATGATAGCTACATTTGGGTGGATGAGCTGGGTGATTACTACACGCGCTCTGACCTTATGTCCAGTCCAGGTCCCATCTCCATGGGCACGGCTTTCCTGATCGGGTATTCTGAAAACGGTCAGCCTGTCCTGGTGACAAACTATCATGTTGTGGAGAACCAGGACGAGTTTCTGTACTATGATGAGAACGGCGTGACCATTTCCAATATCAAAACCTATGACCGCTTTACTGTGGCCGTCATGGGTGACTTGGAGCTGACGGCAGAAGTCAAGTATTCCAGCGAAAATTATGATTTTGCCATCCTCTATGTGGATGGAACAATTGCGAACAAAACTGTTCTCCCCATCAATCCGGATACACAGGGCACCACCACGACCTGCTATGCGCTCGGATTTCCCGGCGATTTGGATACGCTGCTGGAGGATATGGACTTTACCACCGATTCTGTGACAGTAACGCAGGGTACGATTTCCAATGTGACCACTATCTCTACGGAGCGTGCGACCAATATCCCGGTCTACCAGACTACGGCCGCGATTTCCGGCGGCAACTCCGGCGGTCCTCTTGTTAATAATGATGGCGAGGTCATTGGCATCAACTCCTATAGCTATACCACATCGGAGGCCACCAACTACTATTACGCTATTCGTATTGATCAGATCTGCCGCGCGCTTGATCTTCTTGGCGTTCAGTATGATATGAACGGGAATGCAGAAATGGAAGAACCTGTTTCTTCCGCTGTTGTGGAGGCGGAACCTGAGGCGACGCCGGAGCCTACGCTTGAACCTACTGCCACGCCCGAGCCTACCGAAGCTCCGGCCGAGGAGGTTGTGCCCGCGGTAACGGAGAACCCGGCGTCCGGTGGAAGCGATATGCTGCTTATTGTCATTATCGCCGCAATCCTGATTATTGCCATTGTTGTGGTTGTGATTGTCATTACTAACGGCAAGAAGAAAAAAGCTTCGGCAGAGGCGCCTCCTGTGTTCAATAGCTATCAGCAGCCCCAGTATATCGCTGGTGGTGGAGGTTCGTCCACCTACAGCGGCACGGGCGACATTCCCACCGGCGTGCTGGATAGTTCTGATGATCAGGCAACAACTGTTCTGGGCGGAGGAGCCGGCGGCGCGGCTGTATGCCTTACCCGTGAGAGCAACGGGGAGAAGATTTATATAAATAAGAACATCTTCCGGGTCGGTCGAGATCGCAACCGTGTCGATTATGCGATTTCTGACAACACGGCAATAAGCCGCAGCCACATTGCCATTGTCTCTCGTAACGGAGAATACTTTGTAATTGATAATAATACCGCAAACCATACCTATGTCAATGAAACGATGATTCCCGCCAATGTGGAGATGCCGATCCGCGAGGGCGATGTGATTCGTCTGGCGAATGAGAGTTTCCGTTTCGGAAAGGCATAAGCTGCTGCGCCGAAGGACCGGGCCTCGAATATGGGGCTCGGTCACCCGGCTTATTGCAAGACTAAAGTTCAATAGCATTTTATTGAATTGTAGTCTTGTAATACTCTTTCAAGCGCACATGAGGTGGAAAGATGGATTTTACGATTTGGGCCAGCACCGATGTTGGGATACATAAAAAGACCAATCAGGACAGCATCTCGCTTACGGTGGCGGAAACGCCCAATGGAAAATGCTGCTTTGCTGTCGTATGCGACGGTATGGGCGGGCTCGCGGACGGTGAAGTGGCTAGCGGAACCGTTATCAAAGAGTTCCGTCGGTGGTTTGAGGAATCCTTCCCGGTCATTTTGGCTGATGGGGGGAGCATTGAAGATGAGGTTACCACGGAATGGGATGTGCTGTGTTCAAGATTGAATGAGACGATCCAATCTGACGGAAAAGCTCGCGGAATTCGGCTGGGAACTACCATTACGGCGCTTCTTCTGTATCGCGGGAAATACATCGTTATGAACGTAGGAGATACAAGGGCCTATGAAATCACGCAAGACGGCATACGGCAGATCACCGAGGATCAGACATTTGTTAGCCGGGAAGTCAAGGAAGGCCGGATGACGCCGGAGCAGGCTCTGGTGGATGAGCGCCGGAATATTTTGCTGCAATGTATCGGGGCCTCACAGGCGGTCTATCCGGATATGTACTTTGGGGAGATTCAAAATGAATCGGTATATATGCTGTGCGTGGACGGATTCCGGCATGAGATCAGTCCGGAAGAACTGGCATATTATTTCAGTCCGTTGCTCCTCCACACCAAAGAGGATATGAAAAAGAGCTGTGACTATCTGATCAGCGAGAACAAACGGCGATTAGAGCAGGATAATATCACGGTGGGCCTCGTTCGCGTTGCCGGAGCCTCGCGCTAAATCGAAGCAACGGCTGTGTGAGTGAATATGCGCTAAAAATGGATTTATATACAGCAAAGGCGAGGAGCGATGCTGGCTGCAAAGCAGTGTGATAAAGGCTGTATTCGAAAACGCCGCCGCTGGCAGATAAAACGGTTAGTATGCAAATCAAAATCATTTGAGAAATAAAGAAAATCTCGCTATATTCATATAATATTCGGCTTATATGCAAAAGAGTGATTCGGGCAGGAAGTGATCAAAAATGTTGGAAATTGGCTCTGTATTAGACGGGAGATACAAGGTTCTTGAACAAATCGGCAAGGGCGGCATGAGCGTGGTGTATATGGCTCGTGATGAAAAACTGAGCCAGACATGCGCCATCAAAGAGGTTCGCAGAGAGGGTGTCAAGGACTTTGAAGCGGTCAAGCAGGGGTTGATAGCGGAAACGGATATCCTTAAAAAGCTCAAGCATCCCAGACTCCCGGAGATCAGAGACATCATCAACACCAGCGACTCATTTGTGATCGTAATGGAGCTGGTCGATGGGCGGGATATGGACAAGGTTCTGGCGGAGCACGGCGCGCTGCCGGAGGCCTATGTCATCGAATGGGCCAAGCAGATATGCGATGTTTTTCAGTACCTTCATACCCGCACGCCGCCGATCATCTATCGAGATATGAAGCCTTCGAATATCATGCTGAAGCCGGATGGAAACGTTTGCATTATCGACTTCGGAACGGCCCGCGAGTTCAAGGAACGCAATGTAAAGGACACAACGACCCTGGGCACGGTCGGCTATGCCGCTCCGGAGCAATATGGCGGGGCGGGTCAGCGCCAGAGCGATGCCCGTACGGATATCTATAATCTCGGCGCTACGATCTATCATCTCGTGACCGGCTTCAGTCCCAATCCAAGCGCGCCGCCATACTTCGGCATGGTGCCGATCCGTGAGATCAACCCGGGGCTTTCCAAGGGCCTTGAGAAGATTATCTTGAAATGCTGCCAGCAAAAGCCGGAGGATCGGTATCAGGACTGCCTTGAAGTGATATACGCGCTGGAGCATATCAGCGATGATGAGGAACAGGACAAAAAACGGCTGAAGACATTCCTGACTACTTCCGCTCTTTGCGTACTGATGGCACTTACGGGCACAGGCTTTGTGTTTGCGTCCAATAGTCAAAAGAATGAAAATTACACAGAACTGATTGAACGTGCGACGGACGGTATGATCCAGCTTTCCAATGACGAGCGGATAGCGGACTGCCGAACCGCGATAAGTCTGGAACCGTCAGAACTGGAGGGATACGAAGCGCTCTTGTCAGTGATATCCTCTACGGAGACCTGCTGCGAGGACGCCGACATAACGGCGTCGGAGGCAACGGCTTTGGAACTGATATCCTCCAATCGTGCGGAGCTGATAGCGACATCGCCGGAGCAATACGGAAAGCTGTGCTACGACGTGGGACATGCGATTTGGTTCAACTACCGCAACGATTTGGACGATGAAACGGCAAAGATGAAGCAGGCGATCGGGTGGTTCCGGGATGCGCAGAACAATCTGGACGAATCGAGCGAGTACTACAATCTTGCCGCCTTATATTACCAAATCGGCGACTACAACATGAACATCCAGCAGCGGATAGATCAGGACGATGACAAGGGCGTTTATCTGGAATATTGGAACGCCCTGGAAAACATGCTGGAGCTTGCGTCAGGTGAGACGAATTACGCGCAGCTTCAAATGTACAGGCTTGTGGTCAATTCGGTCATACGTTATGCAAAATCCTTTGCAAACGACGGAGTGACAGGCGATCAAATGACGGCCATGCTGGACGAGGTCGAGGGCGGACTTGAGCATTTGGCGGATCAGTTTACGGATGGCACCAACAGCGATGTTTGCCAGCAGACGATCAAAAATCTTGTAACGGCCCGTACGAATGTGCAGCTGGTCGGATGAGGAGGGAAAAATGAATTATTCAACTCTTCAAACGATAGCGATTGTCTGCTACATGGTTTCCGGCGGCTTTTTGGCGGTTTCGATCCTCGTCTTTTTTCTGTGGGATATCCGGGACATCGTAGGCCGGATGACGGGAAGCTCGGAGCGCAGGGCGCTGGCCCGAATGCGGAGCGGGGGAGAGATAGGCAAAACAGGCGGAACTGTGGTTGATATGGCCGCACTGGAAAAGAGCGGCGCCGTGAAGAATCAAGGTTCCGGCCGTCTGACCCGCCGCTCCGGCCGCGTCAACAAAAATCAACAGGCACAGGCCAAATCTACACCGCCTCCGGCAGAGATGAGTCCCGCGCAAGAGCGGCCTGCCAGCCCGGGCGGCACGCCGGACTATTTCGGAGCGCCATACCCTAACAAGACGCCTCCAGCACCGATACCGCCCGCCGCAAGGGAAGCTCAGACAGTGCTGATGGATGAAGCGGTTCGGCAAACGACTGTGATTCAAGAGCCAGCCATTCCAAATACCGAAACAATGGATTTGGAGCAATGGACGCAAAATCAGACGCCAGCGGGGTCGGCACCTGGATTGGTCGAAGCGGACGACGCTATTGAGCCGGTCGAAATAAGGATCCTGGACGATATAGTCTTGATACATACAGACAGCTTTATTGAAATTTAACATTCAAAGTATTCAGTTAGTATTCACATACATTATTCACTATATTCGAGGTCAGAAACATTGGCTTCGGCAAACGGAGGGGAACACGATGAAGGTCTCTAAATTCGCGAAGCAGGCACTCTCGATGCTATTGGTGGTCATAATGCTGACCGCGCAGCTCGGAGGAGCTGTGCAGGCATTGGCGACCGAAGGCGCGGCCGGCGGCACGGCGGCCACAGACACGACCACTGACACGACCGGTGGCACGACCAGTGGCACGACCGATGGCACGGGCAGTGGCACGACCAGTGGCACGACCAGTGACACGGACAGTGGCACGTCCAGTGACACGACCAGTGGCACGACCAGTGACACGGACAGTGGCACGGGCAGTGGCACGGACAATGGCACGACCGATGGCACGGGCGAAGGCACGGACAGTGGCACGGACAGTGGCACGGACAGTGGCACGACCGATGGCACGACCGATGGCACGACCGATGGCACGGGCGAAGGCACGACCGATGGCACGACCGATGGCACGGACAGTGGCACGACCGATGGCACGACCGATGGCACGGGCGAAGGCACGGACAGTGGCACGGGCGAAGGCACGGGTGTCGAGGAGACCACTGAATACACCGTTACATTCGATTCTAATGGCGGCAGCGAAGTCGATAGTCAGCCGGTGAAGGCCGGGGGAACAGTGACGAAGCCGGCTGATCCGACAAAGGGAGGCTATCAGTTTGTTGGGTGGTATCTTGTGTTGGATGCTGAAACCGGCGAGGTGGAAAAGGATGAGTATGTTTTTGCCGACAGACAAGTGACAAGTGATATAACGCTGCAAGCGCAGTGGACGGCACAAAGTTATACTGTCACGCTGAACGCCAATGGAGGAACAATAAAAGAGGAGAAGAACGTCACCAGTTACACTTATGCGGTGGGTGCAACATTGCCGTCTGAACAGGAAATCACCCGTGACGGATATACCTTTGGCGGTTGGTATGATAATGAAGAACTGAATGGTGATAAAGTGACGGATATTGGCGAGAGCGAAACTGGGGATAAAGAGTATTGGGCCAAGTGGACGGCACAACGTTATACTGTCACGCTGAACGCCAATGAGGGGACGATAGAAGAGGGGAAGAACGTCACCAGTTATACTTATGCGGTG
Source organism: uncultured Oscillospiraceae bacterium (assembly GCA_964630255.1). Classification (GTDB taxonomy): domain Bacteria; phylum Bacillota; class Clostridia; order Oscillospirales; family Oscillospiraceae; genus CAJOIG01. The sequence continues at coordinate 7,598 of CAZVRP010000001.1, forward strand.
GGTGCAACATTGCCGTCTGAACAGGAAATCACCCGTGACGGAT
>CAZVRP010000001.1:7740-71036 GCA_964630255.1 uncultured Oscillospiraceae bacterium
ACTTATGCGGTGGGTGCAACATTGCCGTCTGAACAGGAAATCACCCGTGACGGATATACCTTTGGCGGTTGGTATGATAATGAAGAACTGAATGGTGATAAAGTGACGGATATTGGCGAGAGCGAAACTGGGGATAAAGAGTATTGGGCCAAGTGGATTCTCAATGGAGACAACTATTCTGTCACAACCGAAGATGGCAACGATTATAACCAGAACTGGACCAATCAGACTGTTACTATTACGCCGAAAGATCCAGCGCTAAGAGTCAGCGTAAGCACCGATGACGGGGAGAATTGGGGCGAATGGCAGGAAAGCATTTCCTATGCCACGGATATTAAGGAATCGGTGAGAATTCGCGTAAGCGATACCGCAGATGGCACTGGTAATGTGGCAGAGGCGTCTGAAAGCATTGCCATCAAAGTTGATAAAACACAACCGGTCATTTCCCAGAAGTTCTCTGCGGAAGGTGATAATGATGATGATACCACTGCGTTTGTATTTGAAAACGAGGTCTATCGCACCAGGACTGCCGCAACCATTCAGATTAAGATTGAGGAAGCCCATCTGGATACCAATTGGGCGGACAATGTCAAAATCGAACTTGTCGATGATTCAAATAACAATGTCGTCAAAACGATTTACGGCAATACGCTGTCTTGGACAAAGTCTGACGACGCAAGCTATGTGTATGTGGATGTTACATTTGGTTCAGAGTTGACCGACCAAGGAATATATCATGTTGAGGTTTCGGGCGTAAAAGACAGTGCCGGGAATAAACAGGCGGACTTTGAGCCGGTGGTCTTCAAGTACGATGTTATTCCCCCTTACGTATCCGTGGAACGCGCAAACGGATGCTATCACGAGGATGGTAAGGACGAATATTACTATAACAGTGATATCACGTTTACCATGCAAATCATAGATGAGGATCTTGTGCTTAACGAAGATGGTGTCCCGCAAAACACAAGCTATTCTGTCAAGAAGGATGGCGTGGTTCTCGGCAGTTATGAGTTGCCTGCGTTCACCGCAGTGGCGGATAAGAAAAATACCTACACTGCAACCGTAAAGATTCCGACGACTGAGGGCGAGGGCGAATACGAGGTTTCCCTTGAGGTCAGTGACAGGCTTCAGACCAGCTCAGACGTGTCAGCGCATAACGTGATGGATCTTACGGCTCCCATAACAAAGTTTTCTACGACTGAACTTTCTGGTGCACAGACGCAGACACTCACGGTCACATTCGAAGATGGTACGATCGGTGAAACAACGCTTGTTGGTTCTGGCGTGAAAGCCACCTATTACTATGTGGTGGCAGATGAGGGATACGATGCGAGCAAGCTGACAGTAAACGGCCAGCTGGCGGCGACCACCGCAACGGAATACACGGGAGATCTTGTTTTCGCAACGAATGAAGAGTTCCGCGGTACGGTATACTTCTATGCGGAAGATAACGCGGGAAACAGCGGGGAAGGGCTTGATTCTCCGTATCAGGTAAGCTGTAAAATCAATATTGACGGCAAAGCCCCGCGGGTAACTATCACTGATCCGACCGAAAGTGCGATTTCGGGCATCATTGAGACTGATGGAACGCGATACAGCTACGTCAAAGGAGTGTTTACCATTCGGGTTGAGGACGACAATATTAGCGACCCGAATACGAATAGTAACATGGCAGTTAGTGTCTCCCGCAGCGGGGAGACTGTTACGGCAGGCGAAAATACCTATAGTATCAGCGAATGGAGCCGTGAGGAGAGCGGCGCTTGGCAGGCTACTGTTACGGTATATGCGCCGAGTGACCGTTCGAACGATGGTGGGTACGTTGTTTCGGTAACGGCGGTCGATGATTGCGATAATAAAACTAAAACTTCGGTCGAATCAAACATGCTTGTGATCGATACTGACGCGCCGTCGGTGACAATTGAACGAACGTCAGATCTTACCGGTGAAACGGTGGACGGCGTGGAGTATACCTCTAAGGATGTGACGTATGAGCTGACAATTGAGGACGCGAATCTCAGACTGACGACTGGTGGACAGCCTCTGGAAGACGAAGATGTTCTGGATGTCTACCTTACAACAGACGATGGTGAGCCAATGAAGATCAACACGGACACTACTCGGTCTGGCGATGCGTATACTCTATCGGAATGGAAGCTGGATGGCAATAAGTGGACGGCGACGCTGACAATCAAGGCGGCCAATAATACAGCGAAGGTGGAATATGTTGTTGAGCTGAAGGCGACAGATAAGGCACGCACAGAAGAGAGTAGCGTTACCTCTGCTCCCCTGGTAATCGACACGACAAAGCCAGTGGTGCAGATCAGCGATCCCGAGGGATATACCAATTCTCAAACGGTGAACGGAGTAAAAACCTATTATTCGAGCGAGGATGTGACCTATACGCTCACAGTTTCGGACCCTGATATCGTGGAGCTCAACGCAAAAGGCTCCGGATCGGGTGACGTGGTGGTCACGGTTCAGGTGGATGGCAAAAAAGTGACGCCGGGCGAAAATGAGGAAACTGCTTATGAGCTCAGTGAATGGACCTCGGATACTGAAAAAGAAACCTGGACTGCAACACTGAAATTCAATGCGAATGCTGGTATTGATCACGAGGAACACTACATCACGCTGTCTGCCGTTGACCGCGCCGCGAACAGCACGGGCGATGTTCCAGAAAATCCCAATCAGGATGAGGGAGCAACCAGTGAAACACAGACAAAGCGCTCCTGGCCTCTTGTCATGGATACCGTCGCACCCGTTATCACAATAGGTAAAACACCCGAAAACTACACAGGCATACAGGAAGACAACGTGTATTACACCAGCGGCAACGCGAGCGTGACCATCACGGTGACGGACGATACGTTGGTCTACGAGAAAGGCGCGTTCACCCTCGGCGGCGTGGACGTGAAGGTCCTTGATGCGAATTCCAGCGATGTCACGGGTACAGATGTCACGGGTACATATGACGATTACAATGTAGCCACCAGTTGGGATGCTGTTGAGGGCGGCTACCAATGCACAATAACATTTAACGCGGCGGATACGGAGAACACGCATCTGAAGGTTGAGGTCACCGCCTATGATGGCACAGTGACTAAATACGATGCCGGGAACAAGACGAACTGCAGCAGTGCAACATCCGCTTGGGAGCTTGTGGTCGATACTGACGCGCCGTCGGTGGAGATTGAACGGACGTCAAAGCTTACCGGTGAAACGGTGGACGGCGTGGAGTATACCTCTGAGGATGTGACCTATACGCTCAGTGTCTCGGATACCAATCTGGCGCTAGCCGGGGATACCGCGCCGAAGGCGACAATCCAGATCAATGGAGAAGGGGTTGAACCGAATACTGAAAAAGTTGAACCGAATACTGGGAAAACCGTATATACGGTGGGTTCGTGGAAAGAGGTGAACGGCGAGTGGACGCTTGAACTCACTATCAGGGCCAATGGTCGCACAGTGGATGCCGAAGAGTACAAAATCACGCTGGATGCCGAGGATAAGGCCGGCAACACAACAACGGATGAGAATCAGGTAGCAAAAGACTGTGGTACGGCAAGCAGCACATCGCTCGTCATTGATACAGTTTCCCCGACGGTCGAGTATGTTTACAGTGGTGATTTTACTGTCAATGATAACAACTGTTATTATTACCTCGCTGCTGAAAACCTCGCTGCTGAAACAAGCGGTTCGATCACAGTGAACATTACGGACGAGACCATCAAAGTAGCCAAAAAAGACTTTACTCTCGGATCGGCTTACCTGGCAATCTACTATGCAGCCTTTGATGGGGATGGGACGTATACAAAGCTGACCGACCCTTCGTCCTATGGGCTTTCCTGGGGGGACTGGTCTACGGGTGTGAATGGTGTGACTTCCCGTACACTAACATTCGGTGAGGATGCAACGGAAGGAAAATATTACATCGTCACTACTCCTACTGATCAGGCTAAAAACGGTGGGGAAGATTGGGCAAGCAATTGCGGCGGCTACTATGCGGTTGTCGATCATACGGCGCCTACAGTAACATTCACAAACGTAAAAGGTTACACGAATTATAACGAAAATACTGGATATTATTACTTCAATGAGAACGCTGAAATTTCGCTCAAAATCGAGGATAACGACAGCACACTAACATATGCGGCGCCTGAAGACGGAACTTATAAGGTAGGTAATGTGGTCGTGGAGGTGTCTTATCAGTCTGATTTGACTAACGGCAGCCAGATTGAAGAGGCATTCGATTATGATCCATCTTGGACGCAGGATGGTTCCTTCGAGTGGAGCAATCGTATCACGTTCCATCCCGAGCTTTCCGAGGCAGAAGGTCGCTATGCAGTCAAGATAACAGTCACGGATGGTGCAGGGAACGAAACGGTCGTTTTTTCGAATAACAACAAGGACTCCAAGGACTCGTTTGATACATGGTTTGTCCTCGATTCTCAGGCGCCGGTGCCTTCGGTGGATGATTATCAGCAAGAAGTTAGCAAAAATACAGAACTTCAAATTCCGGATATCGGGAGCGTGCCGCTTCATATTGCAAGCTTGGCAGAGAATCAGACGCTCAGCACAACCTTCCGCGTGGTCGATAACTACATAACCCTGTCTAACGCGGACACATCTCTCGGCAAAAGTGAAATCACAGTCACACGCTATAATAATCTCAGTGATGCAGTTAACGGATGTGACGGTGAGCGGATTGAACTTGTTGACGGTGAGGCTCTGAAGCTGGGTGGCTGGGTTAATTACGACTCAAAACCAACAGACTGGACACAGCAAATAACACTTTCTGGTGTGGATCAGGGTTATTACATCCTTAGCGCAGACGCCACAGATACAGCACAAAATAATTCCGAAATCGATGCTATTTCCGATATCTTGGTCGTGGATAACGAGGCACCGGAAATCAGTCATGTTGTGAACGATACCGATGGTGAAGATGCTGCTGTCAAGACTGTTACTGCGAACGATGGCAGTACTGCGTATTATTTGAAGCAAGGATATGACTCTGTCTCTGTCACATTCACCGTCAGCGACAATAACGACTGGTCTTCGGACAAAAATAATTTCTGGGGAGACTTGGAGTTTGTTGTGACCAGATGGGACTTTGCCGACGCAAAAGAAAATGGACAAGTGACTCTCAGCTATACGGAAAGTGGATGGGAAAAATCAAACGGTTCTTGGAAGAATACATTAACCTTTACAAGTGAAGGTATTTATTCCGTTCAGTTGAATGCCAAGGACATTGTTGAAAATAGCAGCTCTGATACGGTCCAATACTTAGTCATTGATAAGACCCCCCCCACAGGCTCCATCAGTTCTAGTGGAAGCGGTTTTTCCGGCAACCAATGGGAAAAATTCCTCGACACGATCACTTTTGGACTGTTCAGCAAGTCCGGCATCACAACAACATTGACCTGGAACGACGAGTCTGACAGTTTCCTTAATAGTGGGGAGGGTGTGGAATCTGTTCAGTACTGGGTGTATGTTGTGAATTCCGCCGCCGACACGACCAAGCCCTTCGAGACCGAAAATGAAGTCAACGACGCGGCTGAAAAAGCGGCTGGCTGGAATGAAATATCCAGAGTCAACGCCGATGAATTCACTTTCAATACGTCCAACGATACGAAGTTTGTCGTATACCTGAAAATGACCGATATTGCCGGCAACTGGAGCATCATTTCCTCGGATGGTCTGATTACAGAGAATGATCCTTCTCAGGTCAATGGCGATGCGACAAATCCTGAGATCCTGGTGACGGTTCCGAACCAGAACGGCGGATACAGCGGCATCCATGACAGCTCTGTTACGCTTGGCGTTCAGGTGATCGAGTACCCCAGCCTGACCTTCTCCGGTATCAACGAGGTCAGCTATACTGTTGCGGATGGACATGGCGGAACGGTCAATATGTCCCGCGGCGGTATGAGCTACAGCAATATCATCGATGCCAACAGCGGCCGCGGTGATGAAACGGTGCTTATCAGCGTGCCCTCCGGATATGAGAGCGATCAGATCTACTTTACCGCTGAAGCAGTAGATAACGCTGGAAATGAAAAGACAGTAACATATTCTGCCCTGAACGTGGATAACCACACGCCGGAAGCCACCATCACCTACAACAACAACACCGTTTACAACGGCAAATATTTCAATCAGCCGCGCACCGCAACTGTCGTGGTCACGGAGATGAACTTTGACAGTAAAAATACCTCCGTCACTACCGCCGGCAGCGTCTCCGGCTGGAGCGCCAGCGGTTCGGGCAGCGGTACCACCAATACCGCGACAGTAAGCTACACGGCGGACGGTGACTACACGCTCGCCTTCCAGACAACGGATAAAGCTGGGCATACGCTGACCGACAGCGGCGTTGCCTACAGCGGCGTTGCGACCAAGGAATTTACCCTCGACATGACGAAGCCGACGGCGACAATCACCTTCCGGGACGCCGGCGGCAACACGGTCCCCAGCGGAGGCTATGCCAACAGCACCGTGACGGCGACGATTACTGTCGTGGAGCACAACTTCGACGAGAGCTCTGCCACGAACGGCATAACCATTACGCGCGATGGCGAGCCGTACCGCACGAATATCACCTGGCTCCATAATGGCGATACGCATACCGCGACGGTTTCCTTTACCGAGGAGGAGGGAGCGTATTACACCTTCAATATGAGCTTTGTCGATCTGGCTAACAACCGGTGCGATGAGTTCCGGCAGGTATCGTTCTATGTCGATACGACAGCCCCGTCTGTCATAGTGAGCAACATTGCCAATCGAAGCGCCAACAATGCGCGGACGGTTGCGCCGGTGATCACGATCACAGACAAATACTATGATCCGAATCAGGTCACTATCACGCTCAGAGGAGCGAAAAAGGGCGTTATCAGCAATCCCTACTCTGTGACTGATATTCAGGACGGTCAGCAGTTTACCTTTGCGAATATCACGGATGACGACATCTATACGATTACGCTGACCGTTACGGACCTGGCCGGCAATGTCATTCGGACTATGTATGTGGAGATGTCCGATGAGACAACAGAGGAGCTGATGTTCTCCGTGAACCGCGAGGGCTCAACATACGGAGTAGATGAAAACACACAGAAGCTGCTCGATGGATACTACACCAATGGTCTGACTGGCGATCTTGTGATCACGGTCATCAATGTGGATGAGATCGAAGGCTTTGTTATTACGACATCCCGCGGACTGATCGATTCCAAAGACCTTGTTGAAGGCGAGGATTACACCATTGAGAAGGAAGAGATCACCGGCGGCTACCTGTACACCATCACGATCTTTAAGGAGGTCTTTGAAAAAGACGGCGCTTACGCCATCTCGATCTACACGGAGGACAAGGCCGGCAACACATCCACCAATGTGACTGCGGATGAAAAACACGGTCTTGAGCTGGAGTTTTATCTTGATACTGAGGCCCCCTCTATTGTGCTGAATAATCTCGATAAGGGCGGCACCTATGCGGTAGAAAGCTATGACGGAGGCAGCATTAGCGTCTCGGATCAGACGCTTGATGAGATCTCTGTGGTGATCACTTACCGCGACGGTACGACAGCCACGTATGTTTGGGAGTCTGATGAAATCAATACGCCGGACTTCAACGGAACTTATATTGCGCGGCTCGACGGCGCAAAAGCGATCGCTCAAAGCAACAGCCGGATCAACATCCGGGTCACGGCACGGGATAAAGCCGGTAACGTCATGGAAGGCCCATACACGGAAACGGATGAGGGCGTTGTTCTGGATGAAGATTATAACTTCTATGTAACAACGAATGCGCTCACTCGCTTCTATGCAAACAAGGGGCTGTTCTACGGAACGATTGGCATTCTGGTGATCCTCGTGGCCGTTGGCACAGGGATTGCGCTTAGCCGCAGAAAGAAACAAGAGGAAGAGACCGTGTGAGTCGTTTCCTGCGGGAAGGATCATTTTGACACGGGATTGGCGGCGCGATGCGCGCCGCCAATCATGATAGAGGAGGGAAGAGCAGTGATTGAGTACATAAAAAAAGGCGCCAGAGCTGCATCTTCCCTCTTATGCTTCATTTGCGCTCTTTCGATGATGCTTACGGTACTATCGTTGGCTGCCTATGCGGACGATACCCTGTCGATCGTGATCGAAACAAGCGAGGATAAGGATGCGACGGATGTCCGCATCGGGCAGGTACAGGAGTGGCTGGAAAGTCTGGGCTATTATCATGGGGAGCATACCATGACGCTTGATGCGAATACCCAGTACGCCCTATATAGCTTTTGTAAAGCGAATGACCTGCAATACACAAATGCGGGAGTCACTCAGGAGGCGTGGAGCCTCCTGCAAAGCGGCAATGGCATACCAGCGCCGGACGATGAGGAAACGCCAGCTTATACGGACATTGCGTTCGGCGCAGAGGGAGACGATGTCCTGGTTCTCCAGACCCGTTTGAAGGAACTGGGCTATTATATCGAAGACAACCGTTTAAATCCCTCTGTTTTTGACGATGGAACACAAAAAGCTGTTGAGCTTTTTTGCGATAACAACAATATCACATTTACGGGAGGCGGGGTATCGGCGTCAATACAGCACATTCTTTTTTCTTCCGGAGCGGTCGCCTATTCAGAACCGGAGATCAAACTCAGCCTGTCCGAGAAGTTGACTGCGTATATGTCAAAACAGGTTCTGATGTTTGGCTCGACACTTCCCATGTTTTCCCTCTGGATATGCGGCGCGGTGATCGTGGTGCTGATATTGGTGCTCTTTGTTTATTTTTTTGTCCCAGACCGAGAAAGAGCGGATGCAACGGCTGCCTCTACTGCTGCTCCGCGGTATTGGCGGAAGACGATAAACAATTCTTCTGGCGCTGGACTCATGGCGATGGAAAAGCTCTCTGCCTCCGGGTATTTACTTGACTTTCAAGTGCAATATAACGGCCAGGTTGATAATGTTCAGCGCGCTTGCAAACCTGCAATTACCATTGGACGGGGAAATGGCAATAGTATAGTCCTTCACCCGAGCGATACAGCGGTATCGAATTCCCATTGTGATTTATTTTATCGGGGAGCGGTACTTATGCTGCGGGATCATTCGTCCAACGGCACCTATGTAAATGGACGTATGATCCACAAATCGGAGTGCCGATTGAATACTGGCGATAAGATCACTATAGGTGCGCATCTTTTAGTAATACAGTTTTGAGCGCGAGGTGAAATGAGCGATGAGCCGAAGGCAAGCGATTTGCTATCTGATTATTATATGTGTCATAACGCTTGCCATCCTGGTTTTGCTGACTATGATCCATCCGCTGGCGATGCTTACCGGCGTTCTTGCGCTCATTATAGCTGCGGGCCTGCTGAAGAAATATCGGCCGCAAGTATTTTCAGTTTTGCATAAACCGACCCGAGTTCCACCGCCTGTTGTTTGCGGGAGCTCTCTGACGCAGCAGGGAACACGGTATTCGCCAAATCTTATTATGGTGGCAAGCAACCTGCCGTCTATCGGGCAGATCGTGATCGATAAGCCGGTGTTTTCCATGGGGAGAGATGTCGGCTGTAACTTCTGCATTGCGAATGTACCAGATATCAGCCGCGTTCATGCGACGTTGCGCTATGACAGCAAATCATCGGTTTCCTACATAGTTGATAATAATAGTCATAATGGAACCTTTGTGAACGGAATGAAGTTGACGCCCGGAAAGCCAAAAAGAATCAATAACGGAGATGTTATCCAGCTCGGAACGATCCGCTTTATCGCACAGGTTGCTCATTATTAACAGATGTATGTCTATGGCATGGAAATTGGAGAGGTGGCCCATGTTTTACGCTTGGATCTTCTTTGAAAACCGATTTAAGGATGTTTATCTGCCTTCCACCGAAAAATGGTCTGAGAGTATTGCTATTTATCAATCAGAAAGCGGTTGGGATCGAGACTATTTTATAACCGTTCGTTCTTTGGATGGGAAATGTTTCGTCTCGCCTGCGGAAAAGTTCCATTGGCTAGAATCCCCCGGGAACAATGCAGAGCTTCCGGTCAATAACAATGCCCATTACTATATGCTCAATGGGCGGTTTAAGCTGGGAATTGCTTTTGCCGATTGTAAAAGGTCGGACACCTGCTTTAAGAAGTTTACCTTACCCATTGGACAACAGGTTCTAATGGGACGCGGAACAACCTGTGATCTTCGTATTGCGCCTGAAATTGGCGTTGTATCTAAAAACCAAGGCACATTCCTGCTTCAGTCAGACGGTTCCTGTATTTATTCCGACAGCAGTCGAAATGGCAGCTATCTGAATGGACTGCTTCTGGCGTCAAACTCTGTAAGGCTGCGCTTTGGGGATGTTCTGACGCTGAACGCCGGCATCAAGTTTATTTACTTGGGCAGCTATATTGCCATCAATCGCATGAGCGCATTTGCGCAAATCGGCTTGCCGTTGACAGATCCGCCCGCTCCCGTAAAGCGGGAAGGAAATATGCGCATCCCATCGGTGCAGATCCAGCACCATCGTGCCCCGCGTTTTCTTCAAAAGCCAGACACAAGCGATATAAAGATCGAACCGCCTCTGGATAAGCAGGAGCAGAGAAATATGCCGCTTTGGTTGACCATCGGTCCGTCCACGACGATGGTTCTGCCGATGCTTATGGGGACAATGATTTCCAGCGCCAACGGAACCTTTATGGGAGCGGGGCTAGCTATGGTGGGTACGGCGTCCGTATTGGCTGTGTTTTGGGGATTATTGAATAGCGGATACCGAAAAAAGCAGGCGAAAGAGATCGAGGATGCCCGCGTTGCAAAGTACGCGCTGTATATTCAGCAGGCTGAGCAATATCTGCAGCAGGTGTGTGCGCAGGAGTATCGAAGACTGCTGGAATCCTGTCCCAATGTAGAGGAGTGTTCTACGCTGCCTCAGGACAATGCCTATCGCCTCTGGGAGAGAACGCCAAAACATGCGGACTTTATGTCGGTGCGCCTTGGCCTGGGAGACGTTTCTATCCCGAATAAAATCATCGTGGATGATGTAAAGCTGTCGGCGATTGATGATCCGCTGAGGGATGAGCCGTCCCGCCTTGCAGATACATATCATAAAATCCGAAGCGCGCCTCTCACAGTCAATATCAGACAGGAGACGATCATAGGAATCCTGGGAACCAGCGTGGCAACTTCCCTGGCGCAGAGTATCCTCCTGCAGTTGGCGGCCCTCCACAGCTATCACGATGTCCGCATTGCCGTCATTACCGATGAGGGCGATCATTCACGCTGGTCATGGGCGCGTTGGCTGCCGCATGTGTTCGCATCGGAGGACCGGCAGCTGCGCATGGTTGTATCGGAGGATAACGCGATCCAAGAGGTCCTAACTCATCTGGATGAGATCCTTATCATGCGAAACGAGTCCGTGGAGGAGTCCGGCGGCGAGCATGAGGCTTCCGATATACCGCTGCCGCACTATGTGGTTTTTTGCACAAAGCCGGAATTACTGGAAAACAAGCCGCTTTTGCGCCACATGTTATCAAAATCGTGGGGTATGACGCTGATCCTTTTGGCGCCAAGCATGGAGGTACTCCCCAAGGAATGCCGCATTGTTCTGGACGCTTCTAACGTAAACGGCGCTATGTATTATGCGGACGGCGATGTGCAGAATGTTGACTTTGAGTACCCCAACCAGGCGCTCTTGGAGTCCTTTTCGCATATGGTTGCTCCGCTGCGCGTCAAGGATGCGGTTGAAAGCGCGGCTATCCCAACCATGGTATCGTTCCTGGATATTTATGCTGTTCGGCGCATTGAGGATCTGGATATCTGGCGTTTTTGGAATGAAAACCATGTGTATGAAGGCATAAAATCAACGATTGGACTTCGCTCGGGTTCATTGCCTTTTGTGTTGGATATTTCGGATAAGAGCCATGGCCCTCATGGACTCATTGCCGGCACAACCGGTTCCGGCAAGAGCGTTATGCTCCAGACGTATATCCTGTCCCTTGCGGTCAATTATCATCCGGATCAGGTACGCTTCATCCTGATCGACTATAAGGGCGGAGGCATGGCGGATGCTTTTCGGGACTTACCGCATGTCACTGGTATCATCGATAACCTGCAGACAGGCAACACGATTGTCCGTGCGCTCGCCTCTATCCATGGCGAGATCCATCGGCGGGAACAGATATTCCGCAAGGTCGGCGTGTCCAGCATCGATGATTATATCCGCTTCTTCTATGATGATCCCGCGGAGGAACGTCTGCCGCATCTCATAATTATCGTGGACGAGTTCGCTGAATTGAAAAGCGATCAGCCGGAGTTCATGCAGGAACTGATAAGCGCATCTCGCGTCGGTCGATCTCTGGGAGTTCATCTGATCCTGTCGACGCAAAAGCCGTCTAATTCTGTGTCGGATGAAATCTGGGCAAACTCCAACTTTCGGATTTGCCTTCGCGTGCAAAGCCGCAGCGATTCCATGGAGATGCTGCGCAGGCCGGATGCCGCCTACCTAAAGAGCAAGGGAAGATGCTATATCCAGGTGGGCAATGACGAGATTTTTGAACAGGCGCAGACCAGTTATAGCGGCCTGGTGTATAACCCGGACGAGCCTTCGGAAACAGAGATGCCCCACCTTCTGGACAATGCCGGACGTCTGGTTGCCGTGAAGCGTCCAAAGGCGGTCGCTTCCGGTATTCGGGAGCTTACCCAGATGGATGCGGTCATGGATCGAATTGCCACGGTCGCCCGGGAACACGGAATCGCGGATTCCGCTAATCTATGGATGGAAGAGCTGCCAGCCGTTATCCTGATGCGAAAGGTTCCGCAGTCCGCAGAGATGGAGCGTTCTATATGGTCGGGTCCCAATACGGGCATGGAACTCAGGACCGTTTTTGCAATGGGCGATGATGTTCTCAGTCAGCGCCAGTTCCCGGTGTGGCTGGATCTGATGAACAACCGAAACCATATGATCATCGGTATGGCCTCTACCGGCAAAACGACCTTTATGCAAACGCTGATCATGTCCTTTGCCATGCGATATAGTCCTGCCGCCGTGCAGATGTATATCCTCAGCCTCTCCAGCCGCACGCTGGGCAGCGTTTCGGAACTGCCGCATATTGGCGAGATTATTTACGCCGACGAGACAGATGAGCTTCGCCGCTTGCTCCGCCTTTTGGACAGCGAGGACCAGCGGCGCAGACAGCTGTTTGCCCAAGCGTCTACTGATAGCTTCATCGAGTATAACCACTCATGTGAGATGAAAAAACAGCCGCCTGTTCCCGCCATAATCGTCTTTGTGGATCGCTTTGCGCAGCTGGCCGAGGGCTTACAGGACGATGAGGAGTTTACGCAGGGTCTTTACAATCTGATCCGCGAGGCAAGCGCACGGGGGATTTATTTCGTTGTGTCAGCCATGCAAACAAACGAAATTCCCTACAAGATCCGTGATTGCTTCAAGGGGATCGGTCTACAGATCAATGACCGGGCGGATTACACTGAGATTGTTGGAATGCGCATGCCCTCGGATATGCCGGATATTGCACCCTTTGCCGGGCGCGGCCTGTATCCGATCGAGGACCGCTTGTATGAGATCCAAATCGCGCTGGCCGGCAGCTATTCATCGGATGTGGAACGTGCGCAGGAGCTTCAACAAATATGCTCGGCATTGAATACGCGGTGGGAAGGAATCCGTCCACGCGGGATACCGCGTATCCCGGAGCACCCATCCATTACGGATCTGATAAGCTCAGAGGTGTACCAGAAAACACTTTCTGATTCGCTGTCGTTTAGTTTCTTGTACCGTGTGGATAGCGGCCTGCCGGAAGTCATGGATCTTGCCAGCAGCTATTCTTACCTGATCTTAGGCGGCAGACAAAGCGGCAAAACAAATGCCCTGCAGCTGGTGGCCCGTCTATGGAAGCGGAAGGGCGCGAACATTTGCATTGCGGCGGACGAAGCGTGGGACGAGCTTTGCCGGTCTGAGGAACTGACTCGCTATGACCTGAAGAGTCCGGAGTGGGAAAGCTACGTTGCCTGGCTCAATGAGGAAATCAAAACCCGTGCCGGAAAAAGGAAGGTCGCACAGGCTGCCGGAAGCGCAGAGCTCGACCGCATGGTGCGCGGGCTGCAACCGGTGGTGATCATCATAGACGATCTGGAGAGTTTTATATCGAAGAATCCGGACGTGGCCAACCGACTGTTTGCCGAAGTGGCGAAAAAGGCGTCCAAATTCGCGATATATCTGTTCGCGTCGGTCTCTCATAACGCCTATGCGCAGATTCGGATGCAGGAGCCGCTGGTTTCTCTGGCGCGGCAGCAGCGCGGCCTGGCGCTGGGCGGTAAGCTGAACGAATGCGATCCCTGGAACGTCCAGATGCCGTTTTCCAAGAAAAACGTTACATTCCCGCGTGGGGAAGCCTATCTTATCGACAACGGAGAATCGGCCCATGTGGTCATTCCCCGGGCAGAGTAAGGAAGCGGTATGAGATGTTACCGGTAGTTATCTATGATCGAGAACATGACTGTCGGCGGAAGATGCTGGATTTTCTGAATGCCTACGCCCGTGATACAGGTAACCGCTTCAGTATTCGGGAAAATACTGACTCGATAAGTGAGGCGCTGTCCTGTATTGAGGGGGAAGTGGGGGTCATGCTGGTGATGGCGGGCGTCCAGGCGGATGGCAAAACGGACTCCGTGCGACTGGAGTACGCGGCTATAGGACATAACCGAGATAACTATGTTCTGTACTGGCTGGAGGATTTGGGAGCGCTACAGGCGTTGGCAACGCTGTGCCGGCGCCCTGCCGGCTTTGTGATCCCGCCTCCGCAGCAGGAGCAATTTAATCAAGTCATGGACCGTGTGATCGAGGATTATTCCTCCATCGCGGCGGACGAAGACGAGGAGTTTATCTCCCTTCAGAACGCCGGTACTGTGTTCCGTCTCCCGATAGGCCGGATCAGCTATGTTGAGGCCATCGAAAAAAAGCTGAACATTTGGGTGCAGAGGCAGTGCTTTACGGTGTGCGAGACACTTAGCCGGATGGAAGCGGCTATGGGAGACCGTTTCTTTAGATGTCATCGGTCCTTCTTGGTGAATTATTCTCACATTCTGCGCGTGGATTACGCGGGCATGGAGGTGGAGTTGAGCGGAGGCGTACGGCTGCCGCTCTCCCGTTCGGCTAAGGAGAGGCTGAAAGCCCGCATGGCAAAGGAGGTTATGCGCCGTGATGGTTGAAGCGATCTCTTACGCATACACTGACGATGAAATGCGCGCGCTGTGCGGCGTGTTGGGAATGTCGGGATTGCCTGGACGACCAATGCTCCTAGCGGATGATATCGCGCTGCGCAATGCGGAGGGCTGCGGGCTTATCTCCAAGATCGGGGATCGGATCGCGGCTGACCGTCTGGCCGCCTTTCTTGCGGCGGTGATGGGGCAGGCGGAATGCCGCGTCTGTTTGATCGGCGGAAATAAGTATCTGGGGCTCTTCCAGCACTATCTAGCTTGTATCGTGGCTCAAACGGACGGCGAACGTTGGATACTGACTCCGAACCCGGAGAAAGGCGCTGCGCAGATAACTTTTCTGGAAAAAGCGGCTGAGGCTGAATGGGCGCGGACCATTGTCTGGGGGCGGGATACGCTGCAGACGGAGGGGACTGAGGACAACGCCGGGCTTGTGAGACAGCTTCAAAAAATTATAGCGGCGCTTGATTCGCCGTTTGAAGGGAGATAAGCCAATGGAAACCATGATCGTAGAAATATCTGTCCCGGCAATCAGTCGAACCTTTGACTTTCAGCTCCCGACCGGCGGCATCGTGCGCGACATAATCACCGAGATCACGCGGATCCTGATCGAGACGCAGCATGGCATAACCTTTGATAATCATTATCCGATGCTTTGCCACCTGAACGACGGACGAATTTTGAATCTCGATGATCCCCTTGCTGTCGCGGGCGTCTACGACGGAGTGAGCCTGATGCTGATATAGCGGCATAGCGGATGCCGTTCGCGGTGCGGATGTTACCGTTTGTCAGGATGAATTGAGTTGTTCATTTCCGGATGTCATAATGGCGGCGGTACAAACGGCCTGGTATACCGGGTAAATCGCTTCGAGGGGAGAGTCTGATCATGGCAAACAGAATCGTGGTGGATTTTAATGCGCTCGATCGTATCGTGCGGAACCTGACTGCGGCGGGAACCGATATCGAAGCTGCTATGTCCATCTTGGGCGGCGCTAACCTGACTAAGGCCGGTGGAGCCTATTCACGCCTGAATGGGGCAGATATTCTGTTCCAATCTATCAGCGGCAGCGTAAGCGCATCAAATGTGGCACAGGTCGTGGTGAACTACCGAAGTGCGGCCAAGCGACTGAGCGACCGTTCGCGGAATCTGTCGTTAGCGGTCAAACAGGCGTCGGACAACTTCCGCATCGTCGAGGGGGGCGTGGGCCGTGGGTTGAGCTCCGGACAAAAACCTCCTGCCGCCACGGACTCTGTGGAAAGCCAACGAAAGAGTGAACGGGCATTAAGCTGGGGCAAGGAAGCCGGCACGGTTTCCGCCGTGGAATATGCTCTGCTGTCACAGTATTGCAGTGATTCCTCAGGCAACAAGCGAGGTGAAAAAGAGATCACCGATGAGTTTATAACAAAGCTGAAGGATTTTCCGGATGGACATCCGCTGAAGACGCTGTATTACAACCTATACGAGAAGGAACCGCCCGACACGAGCTTTGGAACAGTGGAAGGGCATAAGATGGGCACTTTTTCCGATATGGAGGCCGTCGTGATCAAGCTCACAGATGGGCATGCCATCGTGATATTTGCGGGCACGGACGCGTCGAACGGACCACACGATTTTATTGCGGATGCTGGATTGACCGCCAGCGCCTGCGGCATGCCCGCACAGCAGATGGTGACGGATCTTCTATTTGAAAGTGAGTTCGAAGCAGCTAATCATCTGATTCAGGAGTTGGAGCGGGAGGGATTTCACCATATCTCTGCCACCGGACACTCGCTTGGAGGTCATTTAGCGGCAGATGTTACGCTGCACAATCCTTGCGTGGATGAATGCTTCACATTTGATCCCCCGGGACGGGGCGATGCAGCCATGCAGTATCTTTTTAACTCGGAGCAAGTGGGCAAGATTACCAATATTCTCGCAAACGGCAGCATAGTTCATGTCCCCGGGACACAGGTAGGCAACAATGTCCGGATTGATGTCGAATTCAATACGGATGCGGTAGTTCCGAATCATGCCATTGGAAAAATCATTGATTCGCTCGGCGGGATGGACCGAGTTCGAAATGACTGGCGGTAACCTAAACATCAGATTGCTTTTTGACTTTGGGGCGCTGTGAATCTTGCCGCCTCATGGGTCGATCTATGTTTTGCAAACTCGGTGTGCCGTTCACGCCGCAAATCCGGTCATTCGTCAGGATAGATGGAAGTCCGGCTCTCTCCGTGAGATACTGCACACAGAAAGAGCTTATTTTCAAACGACAGGAGGAATACACAATGGTTGCATGGGCTGTAGAAGCGGCAAAGCTCGGCGTGGCCGAGGCCGAAATTCTTCAGGCGGTAGCTGCTTACCGCGAGGCGGTTCGGCAGGCCAAGTCGGCCGGCGACGCGCTGGCGGCAGACTGGTCGGGAGATGCGAGAGAGATGTTTGTTGCCGAACAGGAAAACGCCTATCGCTGGCATATCAGCATCTCGGATATCGTCAGCACCTTTGCGGAAACGCTGAAGGACACGGCGGCGAAGTATCAGGATGCCGAGCAGACGATTAAGAGCCTGATCCAAAATCACTGATGCCCACGGAAGAAAAGGAGGCGTAACAAATGGCTGAAATCATTAAAGTATCCACCGACCAGATGAGAGACACAGTATCGCGGTTCGTGACAGCCCAGGCCACTCTGCGGGATGCCTACGACCGAATGGATCGTGCCGTCAAGGTGCTGGATAGCGCATGGAAGGGCCTTGCCTACAATGCCATGCGAACCCAGTGGAGCCTGACATATAAGAATATCGAGCGCGCCAATGAGCGCATGCAGGACGCCATCGATGAGCTTAACCAATCTGCGGAGCTCTTTGATTCCAACGAGTCCATGCAGGCCGGCACATTCCAGGCGCTGGATGTCGGGACCTCTCCCTTTGATTGAGAGGCGGTGCGCAGATGAGCACCGAATATGATTCGGCACAGATTCGCGCCCTTGCGGCGAGAATCCAACGGGCAGCCGACACAGTGAATAATGTAAAAACAGGGCCATTACGGTCCGCGAAATCGGAGATGCAGGGCAACTTTGAAGGACGCGCCGCAACTGCCCTTCAGGATTCGCTGGACGAACTTACAGCGGATGTGAATGCGGTTGGCGTTAAACTCGCCGGCGTGGCCAAAGCGCTTAACGCTTTGGCTGCCAAAGTCGAGGAGGCGGACCGACAGGCGCAGCAGGTGATCAATTCAAAATAATCGGAGAGGGGGGTAAACCGAATGGCCGACAGGATCGTATGGGATTTTGAACGCTTCGATGAGATTCACGATCAGCTGTGGGAGGCGTCGGAGATGCTCGAGGAATGTTCCAGCTCCCTGCAGCATATCTCCGTCAATGAAGCCTATACGCTCCGCAAAAACAGTCCGGCTTCCCGACAGATTTTCGACCAGTTCGATGCTCTCATTCTCAGGACGGCAAGGCTGGGCTTGCAGGCCGAGACTCTTTGTAAAGCGGCCGGCCGCGTGAACTATAAGATCTACGGGGCTGAGCAGGGGATCCTTTCATCGATACAGGAGCTTCCGACCGGTGATGCGGACGAGTTGGAAGAGCAGCAGAACAGGGCGCTCTTCCACATTCGTCCGGGATTGATCCCCATCATCATTCCGGTGATCCCCATTATCCCTAAGCCTTATATTTTTATTCCAGCATGGTTGGATGAAGCGATCGATATTGCCTTTGGTCGGAAATGACCATTCACGGCGAAGAACCTGCCATTCGTCAGGATGCGTTGAGGACGCGCCCCCGGCGTGATAGTATGACACCAGTTCAGGAAAACAATAAAAAATAAAAAATCAAAGCAAACAGGAGGAAAAAATCATGGCATCCAGAATCGAAGTAACCATTTCCGAGCTCCAGAGCGCGGCTGGCAAGATCACGCAGTATGCTGCGGACTACCAGAGCGCGGCAGACAGCCTCAAGGCTGCCGCTGACGAATTGGCATCCACATGGGAGGGTGATTCTCAGGTCGCATTCGTCGCGGAGCAGGAGGCCGCTTATCAGTGGTACAAAAAGATGGCGTCGATCTGCGAACAGTATGCTCAGTCGATGAACCAGGCGGCGCAGAACTACCAGCAGACGGACGCAGAGGCGGCCAGCACCATCCGCGCCAGATGATCGGCTTGCTATTCCAACGCCAATAACAACCAAAACAAATAACAGGAGGATTTAAAAAATGGCTGACATTATTCATGTATCAACTGACCAGCTCCGCGAGGCGGTTTCCAAATACAATACCTGCAAGGGCCAGCTCCAGACGGCCTATCTCCAGATGTCCAACGCAGTACGGACGGTGGACAGCAGCTGGAACGGCGATGCCAGCGAGGCGTTTAAGGCGCAGTTCGATACGATGTACAAGAACATCGAGCAGACCGAGGCAAAGGTACAGGATGCTGTCGACGAGATGACCAAGGCGGCCGAGATCTACGACGAGATCGAGCAGATGAACCAGACCACGTTCGCCAATCTCGAGGTCGGCACCGATCCTTTCAGCGTCTGAGCATGACAGTGTGCTACGGGCGGCGTTTTCCGCCGCCCGCTTGCGTTTATCCCCAAAAGAAACTATAATTGGAGTACGGTCATGGAAAATAGGATCGTTGTTGATTTCAACACCCTTGATCGAATAGCAAAGCAACTGAATACAGTTGGTAGTGATCTTGAAGCTGCCATGTCCATTTTGTCTGGAATCAATCCCACGCAGGCAAACGGCGCGTATCTCCGGCTTAATGGGGCGAATGTTTCTTTGAAATCTGTGGGCGGCACAGTCAGCGCATATAATGTGACACAGGCTGTTCTGAACTATCGTAGTGCCATTAGTCGCTTAAGCGATCATTCCAGAGATTTATCAAGATCGGTACACAACACTTCAGGATCTTTTCAGAAACTTGAGGGACGTACTGGAAGAAATCTTGAAACGGGTTCACAGGCGCCAAGCGCATCTGCCGATGTAAGTGAACCCACCAAGTCTTTATTTGGATGGAGTGAGTTGTGGAAGTTCGTAGGCGAAGGCGGAATTGTTGGCTCACTAATATCAACCATTGGTCAGCAAATTACAGGTGGAACCACTCCCACTCCCAAACGAGTCCTGCAGGTACTGAAAGGCGCGACAAAAACGGGTGAAAGGATCGCCAAGGGGCTTTCGGAAACGTCTTTTGATTGGAAGCGGCTCGTTGGCTTCAATGTGGCAATCAATGCGGATACGCCTTCTAATTATATCCTTGCATTGAAAGAAGAATCACTAAAATACAGTTTTGGGAACGCCAAGAATACTGCAGGAAAGACAGCGGTTGCCTGCAAGTGGGCGGGATCAATTTTGACTGTTTTGACGGTGGGGTACGATAACTGGACAAGCGAGGGCGACAAGGACAACTCGCTTGGTCGGAAAATTGGAGAGACAGCGATTGAATCAACTGTCAAGATTGGAGGAGGAATGCTGATTAGCGCTGGAGTCACTGCCGGTTTGGCGGCATTAGGCGTGGTTGGAGCGCCAGCGATCGCAGTTGGCGCCGCGACAGTAGGCATTTCATTGATTCTAAATAAGGTTAGTGAAGCGATCACGGGGAAGGACATTGCTGAGAACGTATCTGATTTTGTTTTTGATGTGCTTCCTGAGATCGGCAAGAATATCGGAAATGCACTCGATAGCGCAGGTAAAGCAATCGGAAATGCGATCGATTCTGCGGGAAAGGCAATTTCTGGCTGGTGGAACGGAATGACTGGAGGGCTTGCCTCTGCATTCGGGTGGTGAACATCCAACAATCTTTACATATAAGGAGTTTTGAATATGGCGTACCTCCCTTTTTCTGAATTACTCCCCATAGGTAGTGTCGTTCTGTTGAAGAATGCTCAGAAGCGATTGATGGTGTGCGGAATTGGTCAAACGGATACGACGGCCAATAAGGATTACGATTATATTGGCGTGATATACCCGGAGGGGAGCATGGGCGAGGGTTCCCAATTCCTGTTCAATCATTCAGATATTGATTCTGTGATCTTCCGGGGTTTTGAAGATGAGGAAAGAAACAAGTTCATCCAAACCCTTCAAACAGTATATGATGCAAGTCAATAATGCAGACAGTCTTTATGGATATCGCAGTCCAACTCCAGATGAAGTGTTAGGCGTTTCGCGCATTTTTACGAAGTATTATGCATCAGGTATTCGGCTATGCAGATCGATGACCATTGCTTTGTGCGCCGCAGGTTTGATGCTGTTTTCCTCGTACGCCCAATTAGGGTGGAGCGCCGTTTTGTTGGGTGTTGCTGCGTATGGCGGAGCGGTATACGCTATTGCTTCAAAAAAACGATTTGAAAGCTACCAAAGCCTGTTCATAACGGGACGATTTCAGGTGCTTGATGGTTTTGTGAGCGAAATTGCGGGCAATGACAAGCCGGGGTGCTGTAATGTGGTCTTTACTTCGATCTACGGACAGCGGTTGGATGCTTATTGTTCTGTCAGGCAAGAAAACTTGACGTTACAAACACCGTTGATTCTCGTTTATGTTAGCAATACTCTTATCCGCCATGGTATTGTGTGGGCATTTACGCCATTTATGCTTACTGCCCAGTCCGAAAAACTACGGTGGTAGTTAATGTGATATTGATATAATGAAATGCATTTTTTGATACGAGTTGATAATAAGGTCATTAAGCTTGTCTGGACCGTAGTTTTAACGATTCTTCTGCTATATCCCCTCCTCCATGAGTTCGGTCACGCCGTGGCCGCATGGATGTTTGGAGGAAAAGTTGTGCGGATCACCATTTTCCCTACTTTCTATACGGAGTGTTTTATCCGCCCAGAGCAGCTTGGCTGTTATATCATGACGGCGATGGCCGGGATCCTGCTTCCTTTGATTTGTTCAGTAACTATAAACACTCGCAGCGTACGAGGTTTTCTTATCGCGCTTTGTTTGCAGGTTATGTCCGTCGGTTATTCAACCGGAGAACTTGTTTGCGTAAGTAAATGTGTTTTGGGCAGTGTAACAGAGACATCAGATTTGAGCGTTCTGATATATGAGACAGATATCAATCCTTATGTCCCGTTAGTGCTTGCTGGATTGTTGCTGATTCTTTCACTCGTTCTACTTGCGGCAACGGAACCGGTAAGTGGTTTTGTCCCGATCATTCAAGGATTCAGATGTCAACCAAACAGTTCTTCAACCTCAACCGAATATGCAAGAAAAAAAGTAACTGTTCAGACACCCTGAAAAGGTATCTGAACAGTTATCGCATATCGCACTTTTTTGAAACGCCTATATCCTGGCCACGCCGGAGTCACGGGCGGCCTTGGCCACAGCGGCGGCCACAGCGCCCCGTACCCGGGGATCAAAGGGCCGGGGGATGATATACTCGGCGGTCAGTTCATCGGGTCCCACCAGACCCGCCAGGGCATAGGCGGCGGCTACCTTCATCTGGTGGTTGATATCGCTTGCCCGCACGTCCAGGGCGCCTCGGAACACTCCAGGGAATGCCAGGACGTTGTTGAGCTGGTTGGGCATGTCGCTGCGGCCGGTGGCGGTCACGGCGGCTCCGGCGGCCTTGGCCTCGTCGGGGAATATCTCCGGGGTTGGGTTGGCGCAGGCGAAGACAATGGCATCCCGGGCCATGGAGCGTACCATATCCCCGGTGACGACTCCGGGAGAGGAAACGCCGATGAATACATCCGCGCCCCGGAGGGCGTCGGCCAGCGTTCCTGTAAGACCGGTCCTGTTGGTGACGGCCGCCAGGGATTCCTTGGCGGGATTCAGTCCGGCCCGGCCGGCCGCGATGGGACCCTTCCGGTCGCAGACGATCACGTCTCCCGCGCCGGCAGAGGCCATGAGCCTGGCGATGGCCGTGCCCGCAGCTCCCGCCCCGTTGATGACGATGCGGATGTCCTCCAGACGCTTGTCCACCACCCGCAGAGCATTGACCAGCCCGGCCAGGGCGATGATGGCGGTGCCGTGCTGGTCATCGTGGAAGACGGGGATGTCGCACAGGGCCTTCAGCCGCTCCTCTATCTCAAAGCACCGGGGGGCGGCAATGTCCTCCAGGTTGACGCCCCCAAAGCTCCCGGCTAGAAGGGCTACCGTATTCACGATGTCGTCAGGGTCCTTGGAGCGAATGCAAAGGGGCACCGCGTCCACGCCGCCGAACTCCTTGAACAGGACACATTTGCCCTCCATGACAGGCATGCCCGCCTCGGGACCGATATCTCCCAGCCCCAGCACAGCGGTGCCGTCCGTTACCACGGCCACGGTATTCCATCGGCCGGTGAGTTCATAGCTCTTGGTCGGATTTTTCTGTATCTCCAGGCAGGGAGCGGCCACGCCGGGGGTATAGGCCAGGGAGAGGGCATCGGCGTCGCCCACCGGGGCCTTGGCCTGGATGCTGAGTTTGCCCCGCCAGCGATAGTGGGCCTCCAGGGATCTTTCCAGATAGTCCATAGCTGATTCCTCCGTCGGTTAGAGATAAGGGGAGTAGATGCCGCCCGTGCAGTCACAAAAGACGCTGACGGGGAAGCTTTCCACCTCCAGCCGGTGAATGGCCTCCGTGCCGAGTTCCGGGAAGGCCACCACCTCGCAGCTTTGTACATAGTTGGCCAGCAACGCGCCGCAGCCTCCCTCGGCGGAGAAGTAGACGGCGGTATTCTTCTTGATAGAGTCGATGACCGCCGGGCCACGGCGGCCTTTGCCGATCATGCCCTTCAGGCCCAGGTCCAGAAGTCGGGGGGCATAGCGGTCCATGCGGTAGGCGGTGGTGGGGCCGCAGGATCCGATGGGCCGTCCCGGGGGGGCCGGGGTGGGCCCGGTATAGTAGATGATCTGCCCCGCCAGGTCGATGGGCAGGGGCATTCCCGCGTCCAGCAGTTCGCAGAGCTTTTTATGGGCTGCGTCCCGGGCGGTGTAAATAACGCCCGTGATGCGCACCGCATCCCCGGCGCGGAGGGAGCGGACGGCCTCGTCGGTCAGGAGCGTATGAATGTGTTTTTCCATCATAGCACCTCCGAGGCATAGCGCAGACTATGGCAGCCGATGGACACGGCGCAGGGAAGGCCGGCGATGTGAGTGGGCGCCGCCGTGATATTCACGCCGATGGCGAACTTCTTCACCTGCCGGAAAAGCGCCTGCTCCAGCGCGGCATAGAAGGGATCCGGGTTGGGACCCTCCCGGAGGGTCGCTTTTTTGGCCAGGTAGGCCACCCTGTCGAAGTTGCCGCCCACGCCCACGCCGATCATCACCGGGGGGCAGGCGTCGGGCACGGCCATTCTGGCCGTCTCCAGCACGAAAGCCTTCACGCCCTCCAGTCCGTCCGCCGGGGCCAGCATGGCGATTCGGGCTTTATTCTCACAGCCGAAGCCCCGAGGGGCTACGGTGACCTTGAGCCTGTCGCCGGGGACGATGTCTGTGTACAGAAATGCGGGGGTGTTGTCCCCGGTGTTGACCCGGCCGTTGAGCGGGTCGGCCACGATGGAGGAGCGCAGATAACCATCCTTCACCGCCCGGCGGACGCCCTCGTCCACCGCGTCAGGGATAGAGCCTGTTATATGCACGTCCTGCCCCACCTCCAGATACACGGCGGCCATGCCGGTGTCCTGGCACAGAGGGATGTTCCCGTTTTTCTCAAAGTTCTCGATGATATAGGGGTTGCCGAAAGCGTACAGCTTCTGCTTCACCGGCTCGGGCAGCACAAGGCACGCCTGCACATACAGTTTCGCCACAGCCTCGGTGAGCCGGGCGGCGTCGATCTGGCGCACGCTCATCCCGGATAGGTGATCTGGGGCTGCCGCTTGTGCTCGCTGATGGCGTGGAAGCGATCGATAACGGTCCTGTCCCGGTCACTGGCATGGCCATTGAGCAGAAAATCGTCGATGACGGCATAGGTGACGCCCATCTCCGTTTCATCGGTCTGGCCCTCGAACAGCCCGGCGGAGGGGGCCTTGGTGCGCACGCTCATGGGGGCGTCCAGGTATGCCAGGAATTCATATATCTCCGTCACGGTCAGGTCCGCGATAGGGTTGAAGTCATAGGCACCGTCTCCCCACTTGGTGAAGTAACCCATATATCCCTCGCTGCGGTTGCCGGTGCCGGCCACCAGCCGGCCCTCGGCCCCGGCCACGGAGTACAGGGTGGTCATCCGAAGCCGCGGCGCGATGTTGGCGATGGCGGCGTCGGTCATATCCGTAACGCCCTTAAGGGCCTCCAGCTCCGCCTCCCGGACCGGGGTCAGGTCCGCCAGCCTGGTCTCGATGCCGTACTTTTCCGCCACCTCCCGGCCGTCCCGCAGGTCGATGCTGAAATTGCGCTGAGAGGCGCAGGGCATGAGGATGCCCACCGTGTTATCGCAGGCGGCCTTGCAGAGAATGCCTACCAATGTGCAGTCCTTGCCGCCGGAGTTACCATAGACGATGCCCTTCATGCCGCTCTTTGCCAGAAGGTCTCTGATAAAGGCCACCCGACTGTCAAATTCTTTCGCATAATCTCTCATGACGTTTCCTCCTCCCAGAAAGGGCCGCCGTCAGGCGGCCTTTTGTATTATCCGATATAAATGTACTGGTCCCGGTCCGCGCCCACAGAGATATAGGTGAACCGGCAGCCCACCGCCTCCTCCAGATAACGGATGTAAGCCTGAGCGGCCCTAGGCAGATCCGCAAACTTCCGGCAGCCGGTGATGTCGCCGTCAAAACCCTCCATGTACTCATATACAGGTCTGCATTTCTCCAGCGCCATCTCCAGAGGGAACGAGCTCACCCGCTGGCCGTCCAGCTCATAGGCGGTGCAGACGGGGATCTTCTCAAAGCCGGAGAGCACATCCAGTTTGGTCAGCGCCAGCTCCGTGCAGCCCTGTAGCTTCACGCCGTAGCGGGAGGCCACCACGTCGAAGCCGCCCACACGCCGGGGCCGGCCGGTGGCAGCGCCGTATTCGCCGCCCGCCTCCCGCAGAGCATGGGCCTCATCCCCGGAAAATTCGCACACGAAGGGGCCTCCGCCCACGGCGGAGGAGTATGCCTTCATGATACCTACCACGCTGTCCAGCTTCCGTGCGGGTATGCCAGCGCCGATGGGGGCGTAGGCCGCCAGGGTGCAGGAGGAACTGGTGTAGGGGAATATCCCGTAGTCCAGATCCCGGAGGGCGCCCAGCTGGGCCTCCAGAAGAATGGACTTGCCCGCGTCATCTGCGGCGGAGAGGTACTCTGTGGCGTCGCAGATGTACTCCACAAGAGGCTCGCCGTAGGTCATGAGCCAGTCATACATCTCTGTGACGCTCAGGGGCGCGTGGCCATAGGCCCGTTCCACCGTGAGGTTTTTCCACTCCACGATGTCCGCCAGACGCTCTTTGAGTGCCTCCGGGAACAGCAGATCTCCGATCCGCACACTCTTGCGCATGTACTTATCCGAGTACACCGGGCCGATGCCCCGGCGGGTGGAGCCCTGTTTTTTTGCGCCCATCCGGTCCTCCTCCAGACCGTCCAGCAGGGGGTGGAAGGGCATGCAGACAGTGGCCCGGTCGCTGATCTTTAGATTCCGGGGGCCGATCTCAACGCCCTTTTCCCGCAGAGAGGCCAGCTCCCCGGCCAGGTGGTGCAGGTCGATGACCATGCCCGGACCCATGACGTTCACCGTCTCGGGTCGGAGGATGCCGGAGGGGAGGAGGTTCAAAATGAACTTGCCCCGCTCGTTTATCACGGTGTGGCCGGCGTTGTTGCCGCCCTGATAGCGGGCCACGATGTCATACTGGCTGCTGAGCAGGTCCACCATCCGGCCCTTGCCCTCGTCGCCCCAGTTTATGCCAACGACTGCTGTGATCATAGTTTGCATCTCCTTTATGCTTTCACTGATAAAAAGAAGCTATTCAAACGTTGGTAGAAGCCTCCATGCCCAGATCGGCGGCGTATTTCTCCAGCACGGGCCGGGCATAGACCGCCAGGAACGCGTCCGTCTGTTCCGGGGCCAGACCCACGAATTTGCGTACGTCCAGGACCTCCGCCAGAGCCTGTCGGGTGAGATGGAACCGGGGATCGGCCAGAAGCCGCTCCAAAAGGTCGTTCTCTCCGCCCTCCAGCTTCACCTTGGCTGCCGCAGCCTGGGAGTGCTGCCGGATGGCCTCGTGGAGCTCCTGCCGGTCGCCGCCCATGGTGACGGCGTGCATAAGGATGTTCTCCGTGGCCATGAAGGGCATCTCCTCATTCAGATGCTTTTCCATGACCTTGGGATATACCCGGCCGCCCCGGATGATGTTGATGATGAGGGTCAGTGCCCCGTCGGTGGCCAGAAACGCCTCCGGCAGGGAGATGCGCCGATTGGCGGAGTCATCCAGCGTCCGCTCCAGCCACTGGACGGAGGCGGTGTCGGCGGTATTTCGGGCGGCGTTGATCACATACCGGGCCAGGGAGCACACCCGCTCGCTGCGCATGGGGTTGCGCTTGTAGGCCATGGCGGAGGAGCCGACCTGCTCAGTCTCAAAGGGTTCGTCGAATTCCTTCATGTGAGCCAGCAGCCGCAGGTCCGTGGCCATCTTGTGCATGCTCTGGGCGATGTCTGCCAGAACATTCAGCACATAGGCGTCCACCTTCCGGGAGTAGGTCTGGCCGGATACGGGCATACATGCGGCAAAGCCCATTTTTTCCGCGATCTTCCTCTCCAGCTCCAGCACCTTGTCCCCATCGCCATCAAACAGCTCCAAAAAGCTTGCGCCGGTGCCGGTGGTGCCCTTGCAGCCCAGGAGCTTCAGGTGGTCCAGCTCAAATTCCAGCCGCTCCAGGTCCATGAGATAATCCTGGAGCCACAGGCAGGCCCGCTTTCCCACGGTGGTGGGCTGGGCGGCCTGGAAGTGGGTGTATGCCAGGGTGGGCACGTCCCGGTTGGCCCGGGCAAAATCCGTCAGGGCGTCCACGGCGTTCACCAGCAGCTTCCGGATCTGCACCATGGCCTCCCGGAGCTGGATGACGTCCGTGTTGTCCCCCACATAGCAGGAGGTGGCCCCAAGATGGATGATGGGCTTGGCGGTGGGGCACAGATCCCCATAGGTGCGGATGTGGGCCATCACGTCGTGGCGCAGACGGCGCTCATACTCCGCGGCCTTGTCATAGTCGATGTCATCAATATGCGCCTTCATCTCCTCGATCTGCTCATCGGTGATAGGCAGGCCCAGCTCCTGCTGGCTCTCCGCCAAGGCGATCCAGAGCTTCCGCCAGGTGGAGAACTTGAAGTCGGGGGAGAAGATGTGCTGCATGGTGCGGGAGGCATACCGGGCGCACAGGGGATTTTCATAGATATCTTTTTTCATAGGCTCACTCCACGGTGACAGATTTTGCCAGGTTCTTTGGCTTGTCGATATCACAGCCCCGGTGCAGGGCGATGTAATAGGCGAAAAGCTGCAGGGGGACCACGCCCAGATTGGGCTGGAGCACCGGATGGGTGTCCGGGATGAGCAGTACATGGGAGGCGATCTTCTCCATCCGCTCCCTGTGGCTCTCGGTGGTGAGTGCAACCACGTCCGCGCCCCTGGCCTTCACCTCCACGATGTTGGACACGGCCTTGTCGAACAAGGGTGGGTAGGTGGCCAGGGCCACCACCAGGGTACCAGGCTCAATGAGGGAGATGGTGCCGTGCTTCAGCTCCCCGGCAGCGTAGGACTCGGAGTGGATGTAGCTTATCTCCTTGAGCTTCAAAGAGCCCTCCAGTCCCAGAGCATAGTCCAGATTCCGGCCGATGAAAAACACGTCGTCATGGTTGAAGTACTGACTGGCCAGGTACTGATACCGGTCGGTGTTCTCCAGCACGGCCTCCAGCTTGCCGGGCAGCAGCTCCAGCTCGGAGACGATCGCGGCATATTCCTCCGCCGGGATACGATCCAGGCAGCGGGACATATAGAGCCCCAGCATGGTCAGCAGCACCAGTTGGGTGCTGTACGCCTTGGTGGTGGCCACGGCGATCTCCGGCCCGGCCCAGGTATACAGCACGTCGTCTGACTCCCGGGCGATGGAGGAACCCACCACGTTCACGATGGACAGGATGCGCCCCCCAAGGCTCTTTGCCTCCCGCAGGGCGGCCATGGTGTCCAAGGTTTCCCCGGACTGGCTGATGACGATCACCAGCGTGGAGTCATCCACCAGAGGCGCGCTGTAACGGAATTCGGAGGCCAAGGCCACCTCTACCGGTATCCGGAGCATCCGCTCCAGATTGTACTTGCCCAGCATCCCCACATGGTAGGAGGAACCGCAGGCAATGATGAAGATCCGGGACAGCGCCCGGATGTCCTCCGCCCCCAGGGAAAGCTCGTCAAAGACGATCTGCCCGTCTCGGAGGCGGGGGGAGATGGTCTGCCGGATGGCCTCCGGCTGCTCCAGGATCTCCTTGAACATGAAGTGGGCATAGCCGCCCTTTTCTGCGGCGGATACGTCCCAATCGATGAAGTGACGCTCCTTTTCGACGGGCTGGCGGTAGGCGTCATAGACCTGGATGCCGTCGGCGGTGAGCACGGCTACCTCTCCGTCCTCCATATAGGACACGTTCCGGGTGTGGGCGATGATGGCTGTGGCGTCGGAGGCGATGAAGCTGCACCCGTCCCCATAGCCCAGGAGCAGGGGGGCGTCCTTCCGGGCGGCGATAAACTGTCCCGGGGCGTCCGCGCACAGGATTCCCAGCGCATAGGCCCCCTCGATCTTTGCCAGGACCTGATATACCGCGTCCAATATGTCGCGGCAGTCTTTAAAATAGTATTCCAGCAGCTGCGCGACTACCTCGGAATCGGTATCCGACCGGAACTTCACGCCCTGATGGAGCAGGAAATCCTTGATCTCCACATAGTTTTCGATAATGCCGTTGTGGACCAGGGCCACCTTGCCGTTTTCACTCACATGGGGATGGGAGTTGACATCGTTGGGCTCCCCATGGGTGGCCCAGCGGGTGTGGCCGATGCCCACTGTCCCCTCAAGGGGCGGCAGCGCGTCCAGCTTGTCCCGGAGAGTCTGAAGCCGGCCCTTGCATTTTTGGACCTGGATGCCCTTTTCCCCGCTGACCACGGCGACGCCCGCCGAGTCATAGCCTCGGTATTCCAGCCGCTCCAGACCGTCCAGCAATATAGGCACGGCCTGGGTGTTTCCGGCAAATCCAACGATTCCGCACATGGTTGATCAGTCCTTTCTGCTCTGGGAGCGATCCAGCGCCGCCGACACGAAGCCCTTGAACAGCGGATGGGCCCGGTTGGGGCGGCTTTTGAACTCGGGGTGGTACTGCACGCCCACATAGAAGGGGTGGCCGGCCACCTCCACGGTCTCTACCAGCCGGCCGTCCGGGGACAGGCCGCTGATGACCAGACCCGCGGCCTCCAGCCTTTCACGGTAGTCGTTGTTGAACTCATAGCGGTGGCGGTGCCGCTCGGATATCTCCGCCGCGCCGTAGCATTTGGCCATGGTCGTGCCGGGGGTGATGACGCAGGGGTAAGCCCCCAGACGCAGGGTGCCGCCTTTGTCGATATCGTCGTTCTGGCCGGGCATGAAGTCTATGACCCGGTAGGGGGCGTATTCGTCGAACTCCCGGGAGTTGGCCCCCTCCAGTCCCGCCATGTGGCGGGCGTATTCAATGACCGCGACCTGCATGCCCAGACACAGGCCCAGATAGGGTATCTTATGCTCGCGGGCATACTGGGCGGCCAGGATCTTGCCCTCGATGCCCCGGTTGCCGAAGCCGCCGGGGACGATAATCCCATCCATGGCGCCAAGCAGCGTTTCGCAGTTTTCCGCAGTGACGGTCTCAGAGTCAATCCAGTGCAGATCGATGCTGGCGCCTGTGGCATAGCCGGCGTGCTTGAGGGCCTCGGACACGGACAGGTACGCATCGTGCAGCTGGACATACTTGCCCACCAGAGCGATGGAGACGGTGTGGCTAAGGGAATGGATGGAATCCACCATGGCCTTCCATTCGGTCAGATCCGGGGCCTTTGTCCAGATGCCGAGCTCCCGGCATACGATCAGGGAAAAATCGCTCTCCTCCAGCATGAGAGGCGCCTCGTACAGCACCGGGACGGTCCGGTTCTCGATGACGCAGTCTGGCTTGACGTTGCAGAACATGGCGATCTTGCGGAAGATGCTGTCGTCCCGGATGGGCTCGTCGGAGCGCAGCACGATGATGTCCGGAGCGATGCCCATGCCCTGCAGTTCCTTGACGGAGTGCTGGGTGGGCTTGGTCTTGTGCTCATCGCTGCCGCTGATAAAGGGGACCAGAGTCACGTGAATATACAGGGAATTGTCCTTGCCTACCTCATGGCCTACCTGGCGGATGGCCTCCAGGAAGGGCTGGCTCTCGATATCGCCGGTGGTGCCGCCGATCTCGGTGATGACCACGTCGGCATTGGTCTTTTTGCCTACGTTGTATATGAAATCTTTGATCTCGTTGGTGATGTGAGGGATGATCTGCACGGTGCTGCCCAGGTACTCTCCCCGGCGCTCCTTGTTCAGCACGTTCCAGTATACCTTGCCGGTGGTGAGGTTGGAGTACTTGTTCAGATCCTCGTCTATGAACCGCTCATAATGTCCCAGGTCCAGATCGGTCTCCGCCCCATCCTCGGTGACATAGACCTCCCCGTGCTGATAGGGACTCATGGTGCCGGGGTCCACGTTTATGTAGGGGTCCAGCTTCTGGGCGGCCACTTTCAAGCCGCGGGACTTCAAAAGCCGGCCCAGGGAGGCGGCGGTGATGCCCTTGCCCAGACCGGAGACAACGCCCCCGGTCACAAAAATGTATTTTGTCATTGTCCAGCCCTCAATTTCTTCTCTGTGTTCTGCGCATAATATGGCAACATACAAGATGGAGTATAATACATCCGCTCGGGAAAGTCAAACGGCGCAAGAGGCGGGAAGGGAGGCCAACGGAAAACAAATCAGAAACAAATAGTTTCAAATTGATAAAACCCGCGATGGCGCGAGCCGTTTTTTTGAAGGAGGCCTCAAAGAACGGGACCGCCGCGGCCGGAGCGGAGGTTTTCTGCATCGGAAGAAAAAGTGAAAAGCGGACGCGGATATTTTTTAATTACCCATTGACTTTATAGGAAATTAAGGGTATACTAACTGCGGAAATTCAATCAAAAGAGGCGATACTATGTACGTGTATGCGGACAATGCGGCCACCACCTCGGTCAGTCAACGGGCGCTGGAGGCAATGCTTCCTTTTTTTACTGAAACCTACGGCAACGCTTCCAGCCTGCATACCCCGGGGCAGAAAGCCGCCGAGGCGATGCAGGAGGCCCGGGAGACCGTGGCCCGCATCATCAACGCGGATTTTAAGGAGATATATTTCACCGGCGGCGGCAGCGAGGCGGACAACCAGGCCATCCTCTCCGGGGCCGCCATCGGCGCCCGGAAGGGGAAAAAGCACATTATCTCCACGGCCTTTGAGCACCATGCCGTGCTGCACACCTTGAATAAGCTGGAAAAGCAGGGTTATGAGATCACCCTGCTGGATGTGCACGAAAACGGCGTGGTGACGCCGGAGGATGTGGCCGCCGCCATTCGGGAGGATACGGCGCTGGTGACCATCGTGTTTGTGAACAACGAGATCGGCACCATTCAGCCTATCGCGGAGATCGGCAAGCTCTGCCGGGAAAAGGGCGTGCTGTTCCACACCGATGCCGTCCAGGCGGTGGGGCATGTGCCTGTGGATGTGAAGGCGATGAATGTGGATATGCTCTCCATGGCGGCCCATAAGTTCCACGGCCCCAAGGGCGTGGGCGTCCTGTATGCCCGCAAGGGCATCCCTCTGGTCAACGTCATCGAGGGCGGACAGCAGGAGCGCGGCAAGCGGGGCGGCACAGAAAATATCCCCGGCATCGTGGGCCTGGCCGCCGCGCTGGAGGAGGCCACGGAGGATCTGGAGCGGGACATGGCGTATGTCACCGGCCTGCGGGAAAAATTGATCGAGGGGCTGTCCAGGATACCGCACTCCCATCTGAACGGCGACCGTGATCGCCGGGCGCCGGGAACGGTGAATTTCTGCTTTGAAGGCATCGAAGGGGAGAGCCTGCTCCTGCTCCTGGACGCCAAGGGCGTGGCGGCGTCCTCCGGCAGCGCCTGTACCTCCGGCTCCCTGGACCCCAGTCATGTGCTGCTGGCCCTGGGACTGCCTCATGAGGTGGCTCACGGCAGCCTGCGGCTGAGCGTGGATACCCATAATACGCCTGAGGAGATGGACCATATCATCCAGGTTGTGCCGGAGATCGTGGATTATCTGCGGAGCATATCGCCGGTATGGGATGAGCTTGAGCGGGGCGAGCGCCCCCATCTGATATAAGGAGGAACATCAAATGGCTCTGTATAGTGAAACAGTTATGGACCACTTCCAGCATCCCCGCAATGTGGGAAAGATGGAGGATGCCGACGGCATCGGAGAGGTGGGCAACGCCAAGTGCGGCGATATCATGCGGATGTATATCAAGGTCAGGGACGGCATCATCACGGATGTGAGCTTCATCACCTTTGGCTGCGGAAGCGCCATTGCCAGCTCGTCCATGGCTACGGAAATGATAAAGGGCAAGCCCATCGAGCAGGCTTTGGAACTGTCCAACAAGGCGGTGGCGGAGGCTTTGGACGGGCTGCCTGTGCACAAGCTCCACTGCTCCGTGCTGGCGGAGGAGGCCGTGCGGGCCGCCGTGAAGGATTATTACGACAAAAACGGCATAGAGTACGACCCGGCCATGTTCGGCGGCGACTGCGCCGAGTGCCATCTGAATCAGGAATAAACGCCTGGATTGCGGCGAGACAAAGCCTCCCCTGAAAAGAGGGGAGGCGCTCGCCATAACGGCCTCCGTATAGGACCGGCGCGCCGGGTCCTGCGAAGGCTGTGGAGCTTGTGAAGATGAAAAAAGCGATGATCGCCATGTCCGGCGGTGTGGACAGCAGCGTGGCGGCCCTTTTAATGCGGCGGGCGGGGTATGATTGTCTGGGCGTGACCATGAAGCTCTACGAGGGCGAGACGGCGGGAGAGAAGACCTGCTGTACTGCCGACGACGCTGCGGACGCCCGGTCCGTGGCCGTGCGCCTGGGGATGCCCCACTATGTGTTCAACTTCACCGAGGACTTTGACCGCCAGGTCATACGCCGCTTCGTAGGGGCCTATGAGGCGGGGGATACCCCGAACCCCTGTATAGACTGTAATCGATACCTGAAATTCTCCCGGCTGTGGGAGCGCGCCCGTGCCCTGGGCTGCGATTGCGTCGCCACCGGGCACTATGCCCGGATAGAGCGGCGGGCCGACGGCCGGTGGCTTCTGAAAAAAGGACTCAACGGGGACAAGGACCAGAGCTATGTGCTGTATGCGCTCACCCAGGAGGAGCTGAGCCGAACCAGCTTTCCTCTGGGAGGCATGAGCAAGACCGAGGTCCGGGCGCTGGCGGAGGAAAACGGCCTTTTGAACGCCCATAAGCGGGACAGTCAGGATATATGCTTTGTCCCGGATGGGGATTACGGGTCCTTTATCCGGCAATACACCGGCCGGGACTATCCCGCCGGGGATTTTGTGGACGAGGAGGGCCATGTCCTGGGCCGGCACCGGGGCATGATCGACTATACCATCGGCCAGCGCCGGAGGCTGGGCGTGTCCGGGGGAAGAAAGCTCTATGTGTGTCAAAAGCGCATGGAGGACAATACCGTTGTCCTGGGGGACGACGACAGGTTGTTTTCCCGGGAGCTGTGGGCCAGAGACATAAATTTGATAACCTGCGACAGGCTGGCGGAGCCTATACGGTGCCGGGCCCGCATCCGGTATAAGCATGCCGAGCAGCCCGCCACTGTGACCCAGACGGGACGGGACGAGCTCCGGGTGGTGTTCGACGAGCCCCAGCGGGCCGTCACTGCCGGGCAGGCCGTGGTCCTCTATGACGGAGACACGATCATCGGCGGCGGCACCATCTTCCGGAAAAGAGAGGAGGCGTGAATATGGAAAGAGAACAGGCATGGGCGCTGCTCACCAAATATAATCAGGACCACTTTCACCTTCAGCACGCCCTGACGGTGGAGGGGGTCATGCGCTATTTCGCAAACGAGCTGGGCTACGGGGACCAGGCGGATTTCTGGGCCACGGTGGGCCTGCTCCACGATCTGGATTTTGAGCGGTATCCCGAGCGGCACTGCATCAAGCAGCAGGAGCTGATGCGCGACGCTGGGGTGGACGAGGCCACCATCCACGCCACCTGCAGCCACGGCTACGGGCTGACGGTGGATATCGAGCCTACCCATGAGATGGAGAAGGTGCTTTTTGCCGTGGACGAGCTCACCGGGCTCATCGGCGCGGCGGTGCTGATGCGTCCTTCCAAGAGCGTACAGGACCTGGAGGTCAAGAGCCTGAAAAAGAAGTTCAAGTCCGCCGGCTTCGCCGCCGGCTGCTCCCGGGAGGTCATCCGGCAGGGCGCGGATATGCTGGGCTGGCCTCTGGAGGAGCTGATGGAGCGGACCATCCTGGCCATGCGCGCATGCGAGGACAGCGTGCGGCAGGCTGTGGAGGCGCTATAAAAAACCGCGCCCCGATGCGAAGCGCGTTTTTTAAAGAACAGTCTTTTCCCATAGACAGTAGACGAGATACAGGACCAGGACAGCCAGAAGCGCGATATCCATTTGCCATCCCTCCTGTTCGGGTATAGCCGTATGATAGTTCGCCCGGGCATCATTCCGGCTTCAAAGCTGCATCAAAACGGCATATTTTTTCTTAAAAGAAATACAGCGCTTTTTCTTTGCAACTTATTTTTCCTAGTGGTATAATAGCAATTGGAAAGTCTTTGATTTGGCGCATGATCGCCGTCCGTACGGAGGATATGTGATTGAAACGGAGATGACACGATGAAGATTTCCACCAAGGGCAGATACGCACTGAGAACGATGATCGATCTGGCGCAGCATGGGAACGAGGGACTTGTCACGCTCAAGGATGTGGCGGCCCGGCAGGAGCTGAGCCAGAAATATCTGGAGCAGATCGTGACCCAACTCAGCAAGGCCGGCCTGGTCAAGGGCGTCCGCGGCCCCCAGGGGGGCTATCGCCTGGCCCGGGAACCCCGGGATTATAACGTAGCGGAGATCCTTCGCCTGGTGGAGGGGAGCCTGGCCCCGGTGGAGTGCCTGGAGACGGACGTGAACACCTGTGAGCACTGTGCCTCCTGCGCCACGCTGGAGATGTGGTCAGGCCTGTACAAGGTCGTGAACGATTACCTGGAGGGGATAACGCTCCAGGAGCTGGTGGATCAGGCCAACGCCTCCGTCGGCAACGACTATATCATCTGAATCATAAACGCCGTCCGGGGCGCTTCCGTTCATTTCGGAAGCGCCCCGGCGGTTATACTTATTCAAAATGCGATGCGCCATGGAGGACCCCGCACGAGTCCGGCGAAGCGGGCCGTGCAGGGGGAGGGGATGCCGTGGGAAGAGCCTACTCCGTTACCGCAGCGGCAATGGCCTCGTACGCTTTCTGTACCTCCGGGATGTCATAGGCCACATACAGAGGCCAGACATGGAACATGCCCCGCTCTACAAAATCGGTGTGGACTGTACCGGCGCTGTCCAGCGCCTGGGAGAAGAGCCTCAGGTCCGGGCACAGTATCTCACTTTCCGAGTACAGGAGCGTGATCTCTCCCAGCCCGTCGAGTTCACCGTACAAGGGACTGACGATGGGATCGGTTCCGTCCAGGTCCCCGGCCCACAGCTGGCCCAGGCGGCTCAGCATGGCCGCGTCCAGGGCAGGGTCTTTTTTCTCATAGTCCGGTATTTCCGGGTTTGTCATGGTCACATCCACCCAGGGGGACATGAGGACAAGTCCGTCCGGGCCGGGCATGCCCGCATCCCGCAGCTGCATGGCAAGGCTCAGCGCCATGCCGCCGCCGGCGGAGTCGCCCATGAACAGGAGCCGCCCGCAGGATGTATCCGCCATGAGATCGTCATAAAACCCCAGAAGCATATCATAAACGAACGACGCGTCTGCGGCGGGAAGCTTGGGATAGATAGGCACAATGACCGTGGCGCCGGTGTCTGCGGCCAGCTTGTCCAAAAACTGCCAGTGGACCAGCCGGGGCTGGTCGGTGAAGGAGCCGCCGGGGAAATAGAATAACAGCGTATCCGGCTCGTCCCTGTCGTTCAGAACATAGTAGACCATGTCCTCGTATGTATGTCCGTCCGCCGTCACGGTAAAGGACGCCTCCGGCGGCAGGACGTAGGGCAGCGCATTTTCCGCCCGCTTTGCCGTCAGATATTTTTTAAAGGCCGCCTCGGTGGTATAGGTCTCCTTTTCCAGCTGCCAGGCCAGCATGGTGGCGGCCTGGGAGCGGTGATAAACGACCCGGGAAAACAGAGGGAAGCCCCCCAGGAGCAGCGCCGCGATCAAAACTGCGGCGACGACGATGATGACAACATTTTTTTTCATGATCCGGTCCTTATCCGGCCGCAGCGCGTATTTGATCCCGCAGTGCGCCCGCTGTCATTATACCCCTGTTTTGCCGATTTGTCATTT
This sequence comes from uncultured Oscillospiraceae bacterium, assembly GCA_964630255.1. Classification (GTDB taxonomy): domain Bacteria; phylum Bacillota; class Clostridia; order Oscillospirales; family Oscillospiraceae; genus CAJOIG01. The sequence continues at coordinate 45,426 of CAZVRP010000001.1, forward strand.
TTTCTTTTGCCCATTGCCGGGCGTGTGGGAGCAGAACGAATTGGTTGTTTTCAATCGATCATAACTATGATACAATGTATGTTACAGAAATGATATGTTACAAAAATGTCAAATAATGGGAGGTACTAATATGAGAGCGAGAAAGCTTCTGTCTCTTGGCGCGGCCCTGGCGATGGTCCTGACCCTGACGGCCCCGGCCATGGCCAGCGGGGAGGCGTCCGGGTCCGCTTCCGGCGGCGCCGGTTTTGCCAACTATGATGTGAGCGACCTGTCTAAGACGGCGGCAATCTCCATCATCGACGGTGTGGTGAGCACCGATAATGTGGAGGCGGGCTCCGTCACCGCGTCCGGCGTCTCCGGCATCCGGGCGTCCTATGACGGCATCGGCGACTGGAACGGCACGGATGTATTCGGCAGGTCCGGCGTCATTCTGTCCTCGGCGGGAGACGGGACGTTCACCATCGGCGGCCCGGTGGACCTGTACGATGTGGACGGCGAGGGCTACAACACCGTGCTCATCCTGGGCGCGGCGGACAAAAACGAGGCCAACGCCCTGGGCGGCAGTGAGCTGCGGGACTACAAGGACGCCTCCGAAGGCGCCGAGGGCGCGGGCGTCTACGCGGACGTGAGCGACCTGGTCATCAATAACGCCTACATCTTCACCGAGGGCTACGGCCGCAGCGCCATCCATCTGACGAGCGCGGTGGAGCGGAGCGTCATCCAGAATTCTACCATCGTGGCCCTGGGTTCCGACGGGGCGGACTCCTCCGCGCCGGGCTTCATCTGCATGTACGCCAGCTCCCGGCCGGTGCTGATCGAGTCCTCCGGCGATACATACTTCTACAATGATGATCTCATCTCCAGCGACTGGGGCGTCTACTCCCTGGACGGGTGCTATGGCGCAGATGTGTACATCGTGGACTGCTACTCTGAGAACCGGGTGGGCGGCTACAGCATGTATGCCCTGGGCTTCGCCCCCGGTGAGGAGAACAGCACCTGGTTCTATGGCTCCTATGCCGCCTCCGCTCAGTTCGGAACCATTTTGTGCGCGGCGGGCCGGACCTATACCGGCGCTCTGACGGACGCCACCGAGGAGGCTCTGGCCTATGCCGGTGGGGCGGATCTGGGCGATACCGTGCTGGACAATGGCTGGAGCTATATCGGCGGCGTGACCAACGCCGTGACTATGCAGGCGGATATGTCCGGCGCTACCACGGTGGGCATCTTTGACGCCAAGCACACCGTTCTGGACACCGCCGGCGTCAGCGACCGGGACGGCAGCCCCATGGCCGATACCATGGAGCTGTATGACTACCTGGACGACAGCAAGGACGGCGCATCCTACTTCTTCCTCAACTACATCCACGGCTCCGCCGTGGCCATCCGCAGCGAGAATGTGGACCTGACCCTGGATGACTGCATCGTGACCAGCTCCACCGGCGTGGCGGTGCAGACCGTGGTGGGCTATGACACGGGCGCGGCCAACATCAAGGTCCCCGACGGCACGGAGTACTATGGCGCTGCGGTCACCGTGAAGAATATGGACCTGACTGGCGATATCCGCCACGAGGACTATCAGCGAAAGATGGTCTTGAGCCTGGAGAATGCCACCCTGGAGGGCGCGGTCGTCTCCGGCACCCGTGCCGCATGGGAGAAGAACAACGCCGACTTCATCGCCGCAAACTGGAACGACGAGTGTGATGCGCTTGGCTTGTCTCAGCAGACCATTCTGGGCGAGCTTTCCCCGGACGCGGCCTATGAGACTGTGTGGGGCGTGCGGATGAGCGTGGACGCCGATTCCGTCTGGACGGTGACGGGCGATTCCAGCCTGTACAGCCTGGAGGTGGCCGAGGGCGGCCAGATCGCGGCCCCCGACGGCGCGGCGCTGGAGATCTATGTGGACTGCGATATGTCCAATGAGGATCTGGTCTATGACTATGCCACTGGGACCCGGGTGGACAGCCTTGGAGCCGGCTCCTACAGCGGCGTGGTCATCCGTGTGGCGGCGTGAGAAGCGATAAACACATTGGACAAAGGCTTGTTGAAAAATGGCTTGCGCACCCGCGCACCCATTAAAAAAACAGGCCCGCGTCAATCATAGCGTGTTTCATAGAGGAGGCGTAGTTCCATGAGCAAAGACATTTCCCGCAGAGAGTTTCTGAAAGGCGCGGGCGCGGCGGCTGCGGGCGTCGCGGCGGCATCCGTTCTGGGCACGTCTGTCTTCGCGGCAGAGGCCCCCGACGCCGTTACCGGCGCTACCACGGCCGCCGCGGCGGCCCCGGCGGCCGGAGGGGCCAGCGGCGGCGCTGTCAATGAAAAGCACATTATACGGTCCATGGCCGATTGGAAGGTGGCCCCCGAGCCGATGAGCGAGGATCGGATCACCGCCGAGTATGAGGCCGATGTGGTGGTCATCGGCGGCGGCTACTCCGGCGCGGCCGCCGTTCTGGAGCTGACGGAGGAGGGGTATACGGTCATCTGCGTCGAGAACCAGACCGAGGCCGGCTTCAACCTGTTCGGCGGGGACCAGGGCTGCGTCAACTCCAAGTTCTGCCAGGAGTTCTGGGGCGCTCCTGAGGTGGACCCGGTGGAGTTCTACAACAACTGGATGATCAACTGCAACAACTACGCTCAGCCGGAGCTGGTGATGAAATTCGCCCGGCACGGCGGCGAAGCCCTGGACTGGCATATCAGCCGCTGCACCCAGGAGCAGAAGGAATCCTTCACCGTGAAATTCTGGGACCACGACAACGAGAAGGTCCGTCCCCACGTCCTGGACGGCATCGGCTTTTTCAAGTATTGGGCGCCCACCCTGCATCCCGATCAGGCCCTGGTCAACCAGCTGAACACCGCCTACTGCAAGGAGCAGGGAACCCGGTACTTCTATAACTGCCACGCCGAGCAGCTCATCACCAACGACGCCGGCGAGGTGAAGGGCGCTATCGTGTTCAACAACGAGACGGAAGAGTACTTTCGGGTGAGGGCGGATTATGTCATCATCGCCACCGGCGGCTTCGGCAGCAACGCCCAGATGATGAACGATCTTTTGCCAGACCTGATCTACCACATGCAGGATCAGGATTCTCTGTCCTCCATGGGTATGGACCGGGACGGCAGCGGCATCGCCATGGCCACCTGGGTTGGCGCAAGGTATGAGCAGAGCCACATCCCCACTATGGACGGCCGTCAGCCTTGGATCGACAGCTCCCCCGGCCTGACCTCCGCTCCCGGCCATCCCCAGGGCATCTTCCTGGACTACACCGGCAGGCGGTTCTGCAACGAGTTCTGGGGCACCATCGAGCACCGCACCTTCCCTATGCTGTTCATGGACCGGTCCCGGATGTACTGCGTTTACGATAACAAGCTCCCCGAGACCATGGAATATGTGGTGCCCTCTCACGGCTCCACCGACCCCGCCGAGGGCACCCTGGCCCAGACCCGCGCCCTGATGGACGAGGCCTACGCCAACAAGGGCGTCGCCACCAAGATCGGCGTGGGCGAGCGGGACGCCTACAGCATGCTGGTCTATGCCGGCGACACGGTGGAGGAGTGCCTGAGCTACATCCCCGATCTGGATGACCGGGTGCGGGCCAACATCCTCAGCTCCTGGCAGACGTACAATGAGATGTGCTACGCCGGCCAGGACACACAGTTCGGCCGCGACCCCAAGGTCATGTTCCCCCTGGACGAGGCCCCCTTCTATGTCCAGGTGGTGGACAACCAGGCCACCATCGCCAACCTGATGGTCACTGTGGGCGGCCTTTGGGTGGACGGTGAGCAGCGGGTCCTGGGTCCGGATTGGAAGCCCATCCACGGACTGTTCGCCACCGGCAACTGCACCAGCGGCCGCTTCGGCCGTGACTACTTCACCCCGCTGATGGGCGTGTCCATCGGCATCGCGGTGTGCCTTGGCCGTGAGGCCGGCATCTCCGTGGGCAAGCAGATCAGGGGCGAGAACTTCTATTTATAACTCCATCGAGCGGTCGTACCGGGAGGTACAGGATATTCCGCCGGCTTTTGATGGGAGGGCGGGAACGCTTTGCTTTCCCGCCGATGCAATACCGATTTGCCGTTGCAATATGATTAAAGATCCTTTACAATAAAAGATAGATACAAGCCTCCCCGGGCGGAGGATATTTTCAAAGGGAAAGGAATTGCTATGGGACATTTTGACAAGAAGATTGCCCGGCGCGACTTTTTGAAGGGCGCGGGCGCGGCGGCTGCGGGCGCGGCGGCTGTCGGGATGTTTGGCGGCGCGGCCCTGGCTACGGACGGGGCGGACGCCGTGACCAGCGCCAGCACGGTCGCCACCGAGCAGGTGGCGGCGGCTCCCGGCCAGGGCGGCGGCACCAAGTACACCACCTACGCCAACCCCGATGAGATCGGCGTGCTCCACGAGGCGGCCTATACCGCCAGCGTGGACACGGTGGTGGTGGGCACCGGCATGGGCGGCATGATGTGTGCCATGATCCTGGCCGAACAGGCTCCGGACGCGAAGATCGTCCTGCTGGAAAAGAACGACTACTGTGGCGGCAGCACCAATATGGCCGAGTGCAACACCCCCTCCGGCGGCGCCGCCGACCGAAAGGCGGCTTATCTCTCCGGCTATACACAGTCCGCCCAAAGCAGCTTCATCAAGGACCCCATTCTCATCGCTGAGATGGCCATTGACCGGGGCAAGAACTCCGCATGGCTGTTCACCAAGCACAACATTGGCTGGAGCGGCATGTTCTATGAGGGCGGCAACGGCAAGATCCCCATCGAGAAGCTCCGCACGGAGATTGAGACCGATCCCGCCTATGCCAATATCACCCTGTATCTGTCCACCCGCGCCACAGCCCTGCTGGTCTCCGACGACGGCTATGAGGTCACCGGCATCCAGGTGCGCAATTCCGACGGTACATATACCACCATCAACTGCAAGGCGGTGGTCCTGGCCACCGGCGGCCTGAGCACCAACTTTGACCTTTTGAGCTACTATACCGGCCAGGACGTCCATGAGAAGTGCCACGGCTGGGGCGCCGGACAGGACGGCGACGGTCACCTGCTGGTGGAGCAGACCGCCCATGGCATGTGCAAAAGCATCACTGTTTCCAGCCTTTTCAACAATGTCAAGGGCTTTGAGTACGACTCCCCCCTGGGAGTGGCTGCCACCATGCAGCCCAAGAACCTGTATGTGAACCAGTACGGCCTGCGCTTCTGCAGCGAGAACATCCAGGACACCGCCGCCAGCGGCAAGATGGTGGAGCTGGCCGGCCAGGTGTGGTCCATCATGGGGCAGAACCTCATCACCCATTTTGAAGAGGGCGGCTGTACCCGTAAGTATTCCGCCTTCTCCGACTCCCTGGCGGGGACGCCCTGTGACCTGCAGAGCGAGTTTGTGAAGTACGCCGACAACGAGAACATAGTCAGCGCGGGCACCATCCGCGAGCTGGCGGAGAAGATGGGCGTGGACCCGGACCGGCTGGAGTCCACCGTGGAGGCCTATGAGGCGGACTGCGCCGCGGGTGCGGGCGACACCTACTTTGGCAAGGACGCCGCCTACATGATCTCTCTGGGCGAGGGTCCCTATTACGCGCTGAAGCTGTCCGCCGGCGTTTTGAATACAAACGGCGGCATCCGCATCGACTACAACGCCAACGTCTGCGACCCCGGCTACAAGCCCATCCGCGGCCTGTTCGCGGCCGGCGTGTGCTGCTCCGGCTGGGACGGCGAGGTCTACGGCGGCGGTACCTGCCAGACCTCCGCCATGTGGGGCGGCTCCAAGGCGGCCCGGGTCATCGTGGAGGACTATCTGGGCGGCGCCGTGGCCGACGACTGGTTCGGCCCGGAGGAGTACGTCTCCGCTGGCGGCGCCTCCGGCGGCCCCTCCCAGTGATTTGCCGCAAGACAGGAACAAGGGCCCGGCGGGCAGGAATGCTCGCCGGGCCTTCGCATAAGCGCAGGCGCCGCCCTCCCGGCCGGGAGGGCGGCGCCGCACAAGTATCTGCCGTCTCTCTTTATCTCTGACCGCCCAGGGCCTCCAGGGCGGCCATGCGGGCGGCCACGCAGAACAGCTCCATGGCGTCCGCCAGATCCGCCACGTCGGGATAGCTGGGGGCGATGCGGATGGTCTTGTCCTCCGGGTCCTTCCCATAGGGGTAGGGGGCTCCGGCGCCGGTCAGGACCAGGCCGGCCTCCTTGCAGAGCTGCACGCACCGGGCGGCGGTGCCGGGCAGACCCTCATAGGCGACGAAGTACCCGCCATGGGGCCGATGCCAGGAGGCGATGTGCCGTGGCGCGATCTCCCGGTCCAGGTGCTCCAGCACACAGGCGAACTTGGGGCCGATGATGGCGGCGTGCTTCTTCATGTGGGCCCGGACGCCGGCGGCATCGCCGAAGAACTTCACATGCCGAAGCTGGTTGACCTTGTCGTAGCCGATGGTCTGGATGCCCATCTGCTTCAGGAGGAACTTCACGTTGGCCTCGCTGGCGGCCATGACCGCTATGCCGCCCCCGGCAAAGGTGATCTTGCTGGTGGAGGCGAACTCATAGACCATGTCCTCGCTGCCGGTCTGGCGGCAGGCGTCGAAAATGTTCAAAAGCCGGTCGTCCTCATCATCGAAGCCATGGACCAGATAGGCGTTGTCCCAGAAAATGCGGAAGTCATCCGCTGCGGGCTTCAAAGCCGCGAAGGCGCGGACCGTGTCGTCGGAGTATGTATAGCCGGAAGGGTTGGAGTACTTGGGTACGCACCAGATGCCTTTCACCGCCGGGTCGGACTCCACCAGTTCCCGGACCATGGCCATATCCGGCCCATCGGGGCGCAGGGGTACGTTCACCATCTCGATCCCAAACTCCTGACAGATGGCGAAATGCCGGTCATAGCCGGGGACGGGGCAGAGGAACTTCAGCTTCTCCTGCCGGCCCCAGGGGCGGCTGCCGCCGTATACCCCCAGCAGCAGGGCCTTGGCGATGGCGTCGTACATCAGGTTTAGGCTGGACTGGCCGCCCACGATAACGTTTTCCGTCTTCACGCCCAGTACCTCCGCGAACAGGGCCCGGCACTCCTCCACGCCAGCCAGCTCTCCATAGTTGCGGGCGTCCGTACCCTTGGCGGTCTTGACGACAGAGGCGGGGTCCAGGGCCAGCATGGGCATGGCCAGGTCCAGCTGGGCGGTGTTGGGCTTGCCCCGGGACATGTCCATGGATTTGCCGGCGGCTTTCAGGGCGGCATACCGCTCACCGGCGGCGGCATATTCCGCCTGGCGCTCGGCGGCGGTCATATCCAGATAGCTCTTCATAGGAAGACCTGCCTTTCTGTATTCGTTTTGCTCCATTATATGCAATCCGGACGAATTTTGCAATCATCATTTTCAAAGAAGAAAAAACCGTTGCGCCGGCAGCTCCCGGGCGGTACAATGGAGGCGGAAAAAAGGAGGGGAAACGAGGATGGAGCGGGAATACAAGGTGGCCTGCCGGGGATGCCACGGCGGGTGCGTACACATCATGACGGTCCGGGACGGCAAAGCGGTGGCCGTGCGGCCAGACCCGGACTCGCCTTTGAGCCAGGGCCATGCCTGCGTCAAGGGCATGAGCATCCTCGAGCAGATGTACCACCCGGACCGTCTTTTGTACCCTCTGCGGCGAAAGGGCCCTCGGGGCAGCGGACAGTTTGAGCGCATAAGCTGGGATGAGGCTCTGGATGAGATCGCCGCAGCGCTCACCCATCTGCGGGATACATACGGTCCGGCGTCTATCGCCACCATCACTGGCACGGGCCGGCATCTGATCCCCTATCTGCTGCGCTTTGCTCACGCCTTGGGCACGCCCAATGCCGCCTCCGCCGGGGGCTTCATCTGCCTGGGGCCAAGGAAGCATGCCGGGGCGGTCACCTCCGGCACCTACGCCTGTGTGGATTATTATGGGCCTGTACAGCCTGCCTGCATCGTAGTATGGGGGGCGGACCCAACGGTCAGCGGCGCGGACGGGGAGCTCCAGTGGCACCCGCGGCGGTGCGCCCGGCAGGGCACGAAATTCATCGTCATCGACCCCAGGAAAACGGCCCTGGCGGAAAAAGCAGGGCTCTGGCTGAGGCTGCGGCCGGGTACCGATGGGGCTCTGGCTCTGGGGATACTGAACGTCATCATCAGCGAGGGACTGTACGACCATGAGTTCGTGGAGAAGTGGACATACGGCTTTGATGAGCTGAAAAAGCGGTGCGCGGAGTATAATCTGGAGCGGGTCTCCGCCATCACCTGGGTGCCCGCAGAGCAGATCGCCGCAGCGGCCAGAATGATGGCCACGGTGAAGCCCATGAGCCTGGAGTGGGGCTGCGCCTTTGAGCAGGGTCACAACGCCTCCCAGACCTGCCGGGCCATCTACATGATCCCGGCTATCACCGGCAATTACGACGTGCCCGGCGGCTTTGTGGAGAGCAAGCACATCATGGCCGAGGGCAGCGGAGGAGGCGCCGTGCCCGACCCGCTGCTTTTGAACCATTTTCCCACCCCGGAGCTGAAGCACTTTGCCCACCCGCTGGAGATGCTGGAGGCGGCCCGGACGGGGAAGCCCTACAAGGTCCGGGCCCTGCTGGCCTTTGCCAACAACTGCCTGGCATCCCTGCCGGACAGCCGGCGCGTCCATGAGTGCTTGGAGGCCCTGGACTTTTTCGTGAGTATGGACATCTTCATGACCCCCACGGCGGCCATGTCGGACATCGTGCTGCCGGCGGCGCTGTGGCCGGAGCTGGATTGCATATTCGGTATGCCGGAGTTTGCGGAGCACACGCTGCTTGTCCAGCAAAAAGCAGTTCAAGTGGGGGAAGCGCGTCCGGATGAGGACGTTTTTGTTGCATTATGTAAACGAATGGGACTGGATTATGGGGCGTCATCCCATAAAGAGCTGATCGAGCAGGAGCTGGCGGAGATCGCCTCGCGTTTTCCGGAGCTGGAGGGCGTGACCTTTGATGAGCTCAAGGAGCGGGGATGGTTCACCCCGGAGCGGCGGTATGAGGTCTATAAGACCCGGGGCGGGTTTCCCACGCCTACGGGAAAGTTTGAGCTCTGGTCCACCAAAATGGCCGCCGCGGGAGGGGACCCGCTGCCCTTCTGGACGGAGCCGCCCATGACCCCGGTCAGTCGGCCGGACCTGGCGGAGGAGTATCCCTATGTGCTCACCACCGGCAGCCGCAGTATGCCCTATTTCATCTCCAACAACCGGCAGGTGAGAAGTCTGCGGCGGCTGTACCCGTTCCCTCTGGTGCGGATGCACCCTGACACGGCGGCGGCCCACGGCATCGCGGAGGGGGACTGGGTGTTCATACGCACGGATAAGGGCCGGATCACTCAGAAGGCGAAGCTGGAGCCGGACATGGACCGGCGGGTGATCAACTGTGATTTTGGCTGGTGGTATCCGGAGGCCCCGGGACCCGGCTACGGCTGGGATGAGTCCAACGCCAACGTCCTCACCGGCCCGGAGCATGGCTGCGACCCCTATATGGGCTCCTATCAGCTCCGGGCAAGCCTCTGCGCCATTGAGAGGAACCCGGACCGCTCCATCGAGGAGCGCTATTATGCCTCGCCTCTGGCGTGAGCGGGATCGGGCATCGATATGGATAATTTGCCGGAGACAGCCTTGTTTCCGGCCTTTATTATGGTGCGGATTTACAGGGGAAAAGTATTGCAATCGAAGAAGATCGGCGGTATAATCATTAAGAATAATCATGTCAGGCATTAGAAAGTATTTTGTTCCCGCGCCGTCCGGAGGGGCGGCCGGGGGGAGGCCATATATGGAAAGAGCAAACGACCTGTATCAGGAGAGCTTTGAGCACGACGCCTGCGGCATCGGCGCTGTGGTGGATATCAAGGGAAGACCCTCCCGGGCGACGGTGGACGACGCGTTGAAGATCGTGGAAAAGCTGGAGCACCGGGCGGGCAAGGACGCCGCCGGCGAGACCGGCGACGGTGTGGGCATCCTGGTGCAGGTGTCCCACGGCTTTTTTAAGAAGGCCGCCGCGGCGTGCGGCATAACGCTTGGGAACGCCGGGGATTACGGCGTGGGTATGTTCTTCTTTCCCCAGAACGTGGTGCGCCGCAGCCAGGCCAAGAAGATGTTCGAGGTCATACTGGAAAAAGAGGGGATGCGTCTTCTGGGCTGGCGGGAGGTGCCCACCTGCCCCGAGATATTGGGCAAGATGGCCCGGGACTGCATGCCCCACATCCTACAGTGCTTCGTGGAGAGGCCCAGGGACGTGCGGGCCGGCCTGGCCTTCGACCAGCGGCTGTATGTGGCCCGGCGGGTGTTTGAGCAGAGCAACGACAATACCTATGTGGCCAGTCTCTCCAGCCGTACCGTCGTGTATAAAGGCATGTTCCTGGTGGGGCAGCTGCGGGGCTTTTATAAGGATCTGCAGAGCGAGGATTACGAGTCCGCCATCGCCATGGTCCACTCACGGTTCTCCACCAACACCACGCCCAGCTGGGAGCGGGCCCATCCCAACCGGCTCATCCTCCACAACGGTGAGATCAACACTATCCGGGGCAATGTGGACCGCATGATCGCCCGGGAGGAGACTATGAGCTCCGCCGTCATGCGGGAGAACATGGACAAAATATTCCCGGTCATCAACAGCAGCGGCTCCGACTCCGCCATGCTGGACAACACCCTGGAGTTTCTTGTGATGAACGGGATGGATCTGCCTCTGGCCATGATGATAACCATTCCGGAGCCCTGGAAGAACGACAAGATGATCGACCGGAAGAAGCGGGACATGTACCGGTATTATGCCACCATGATGGAGCCCTGGGACGGCCCGGCGTCGATCCTGTTCTCCGACGGCGAGCTGGTGGGGGCGATCCTGGACCGGAACGGCCTGCGGCCCAGCCGGTACTACCTCACCGATGACGGCCGGATGATCCTGGCCTCAGAGGTGGGTGTGCTGGACATCCCGGAGGAGCACATCACTCTCAAAAGCCGTCTTCAGCCGGGAAAGATGCTCCTCATCGACACAAAACGCGGCAAATTTATGCAGGACGAGGATATCAAAAGCTACTACGCCTCCCGCCAGCCATACGGCGAATGGCTGGACCAGAATCTGGTGCGGCTGCGGGACCTGCCCATCCCCAACCGGCAGGTGGAACTCCATTCCCAGGTCATGCGGGACCGGCTGTACAGGGCGTTCGGATATACATACGAGGAGGTCAAGGACGCCATCCTCCCTATGGCCCGAACGGGCGCCGAACCCACCGCCGCCATGGGCAGCGACGTGCCGCTGGCAGTGCTCAGCGAGAAGTATCCGCCCCTGTTCAATTACTTCAAGCAGCAGTTCGCCCAGGTGACCAACCCGCCCATCGACGCCATTCGGGAAAAGTGCGTCACGGATACCACTGTGTACGTGGGCTCCGATGGCAACCTGCTGGAGGAGCGCGCGGACAACTGCAATGTGCTCCAGATAGACAACCCCATTCTCACCGGCGTGGATCTGATGAAGATCAAGGCCATGCACCGGGACGGGTTCCATGTGGAAACCGTGAGTCTGCTGTATTACAAAAACACCCCGCTGGAGCGGGCCATGGACCGGCTGTTCATTGCCTGCGACAAGGCATACCGCCACGGGGCCAATATCCTGGTGCTCAGCGACCGGGGGGTGGATGAAAACCATGTGGCCATCCCGTCTCTGCTTGCCGTGTCCGCCATGGAGCAGTATCTGATACGCACGAAAAAGCGCACGAACGTGTCCATCATCCTGGAGAGCGCCGAGCCGCGGGACGTGCACCATTTCGCGCTGCTTTTGGGCTACGGCGCCCGGGCCGTCCAGCCCTACCTGGTCCATGAGTGCATTGCCGAGTGCATCCAGAGGGGCCTTTTGGACAAGGACGAGCACACGGCCATCGACGATTATAACAGGGCCATACTGGACGGCATCGTGAAGATCGCGTCCAAGATGGGCGTGTCCACCATACAGTCCTATCAGTCCGCCCAGATATTCGAGGTGGTGGGCATTCGGAAAGACGTGGTAGACAAATACTTTACCAACACCATCAGCCGTGTCGGCGGCATCGGCATCGAGGAGATGGGCCAGGCGGTGGAGTATCACCACAGCCATGCCTTCGATCCTCTGGGCCTTGGGGTGGACACCACTCTGGACAGTATCGGCTTCCACAAGCTCCGCTCCGGCGAGGGGAGCGAGGAGCATCTGTTCGACCCAGCCGCCATCGTGGCGCTGCGGGAGGCCACCCAGAAGGGCGACTTTGAGCGGTTCAAGGAGTACTCACGGCTGGTCACCCGGGAGCAGGCTCCCCACAATCTCCGGGGCCTGATGGAATTCGTGTGGGACAAGGACGGCGGCGTTCCCATCGACGAGGTGGAGAGTGTGGACAGTATCGTCCGCCGGTTCAAGACCGGCGCCATGAGCTATGGCTCCATATCCAAGGAGGCCCACGAGTGCCTTGCCCTGGCCATGAACCGGCTGGGGGGCAAGTCCAACTCCGGCGAGGGGGGCGAGGAGCCCGAGCGCCTGGGCACAGAGCGCAACAGCGCCATCAAGCAGGTGGCCTCCGGCCGCTTCGGCGTCACCAGCGAGTACCTGTGCTCCGCCCAGGAGATACAAATAAAAATGGCCCAGGGCGCAAAGCCCGGCGAGGGCGGCCATCTGCCGGGCAAGAAGGTCTATCCCTGGGTGGCCCGGACCCGGTATTCCACCCCGGGCGTGAGCCTTATCTCCCCGCCGCCCCATCACGATATCTATTCCATTGAGGATCTGGCTCAGCTGATCTTTGATCTGAAAAACGCCAACCGCAGCGCTCGCATCAGCGTCAAGCTGGTATCCGAAGCGGGCGTTGGCACCATCGCTTCCGGCGTGGCCAAGGCCGGGGCCCAGGTGGTGCTGATCTCCGGTTTTGACGGCGGCACGGGCGCGGCCCCCAGAAACTCCATCCAGAACGCCGGCCTACCCTGGGAGCTGGGCCTGGCGGAGGCACATCAGACCTTGATCGCCAACGGCCTGAGAGAGCGGGTGATCCTGGAGACGGACGGCAAGCTGATGACCGGCCGGGATGTGGCCGTGGCCGCCATGCTGGGGGCGGAGGAGTTCGGCTTCGCCACCGCGCCGCTTATCTCCATGGGATGCGTGATGATGCGGGTGTGCAACCTGGATACGTGCCCGGCGGGCGTGGCTACCCAGAACCCGGACCTGCGCTGCCGGTTCCAGGGCAAGCCGGAGTATGTGATGAATTTCATGCGCTTTGTCGCCCAGGAGCTGCGCCAGATCATGGCGGGGCTGGGGGTGCGCACGGTGGATGAGCTGGTAGGGCGCACGGACCTCCTGCGGGTAAGAAACGACCTGTCCGGCAGCGCCCGGACGGTGGATCTGTCCGGCATCCTGCACAAGGATCACGAGCATGAAAACGCCGTTCACCACCGCGCCGAGGCGGACTATGACTTCCAGCTGGAGAAGACCCTGGATCTGAGCGTATTGCTGCCCGCCTTCAAAAAGACGCTGAAAGACGGCTCGCCCAAGCGCGTCAGCGTGGAGGTGTCCAGCACCAACCGGACCTTCGGCACCATCCTGGGCTCTGAGATCACAAAAAGGTTCGGCGGCTCCCTGCCTGACGACACCGTGACCATCGACGCCAGAGGCGGCGGCGGCCAGTCCTTCGGCTCCTTCCTGCCCAAGGGCATGACCGTCCGGCTCACCGGCGACAGCAACGACTATTTCGGCAAGGGCCTTTCCGGCGGCAAGCTCATCGTCCAGCCCCCTGAAAACAGCCGCATCAACGCCGGGGAGAACATCATCATCGGCAATGTGGCGCTGTATGGCGCCACCTCCGGCGAGGCGTATGTCAACGGCATGGCCGGCGAGCGGTTCTGCGTGCGCAACTCCGGCGCGAAAGCGGTGGTGGAGGGCGTGGGCGACCACGGCTGCGAGTACATGACCGGCGGCTGCGCGGTGGTCCTGGGCCCCACGGGCAAGAACTTCGCCGCGGGTATGTCGGGCGGCATCGCCTATGTGCTGGATGAGCGGCATGAGCTGTATCTGCGGTTGAACAAGGACATGGTCACCATGAGCGGCGTCACGGCCAAGCACGATATAACCCAGCTTCGGGAGATGATCGAGGCCCATGTGGCCGCCACCGGCTCCGCCCGGGGCAGGACTGTCCTGAACCACTGGGAGGATATGCTGCCTCTGTTCAAGAAGATCACCCCCAACGATTACAGCAAGATGCTCGCGGCCATCGGGCAGCTGGAGGAAAAGGGCGTGCCCCGCCAGCAGGCGGAGCTGGAGGCGTTCTACAACGTTCAGAAATAAGATGCTCTTACGGCTTCCGGAAAACTTCCGGGCCGCGCCGGCGTACCGGCGGCGGGACTTGATTTAGAGCGGAAAGGTAGTGTTCATCTATGGGCAAGGCGACAGGTTTTTTGGAGTATAAGCGGGTGGAGCGGCCCATAGCCGGTCCGGCCGAGCGGATAGAGAGCTTTGAGGAATTTCACGGGGAGCTGTCCGTTGCGGACCGCCGGACCCAGGGCGCCCGCTGCATGAACTGCGGCGTGCCATTCTGCCAGTCGGACTTCGGCTGTCCGCTCCATAACCTCATCCCGGAGTGGAACGACGAGGTGTTCAGCGGCAACTGGAGTCACGCCCTGGACCGGCTTTTAAAGACCAACGGTTTCCCGGAATTTACCGGCCGGGTATGCCCGGCGTTATGTGAATCGGCCTGCGTATGCGGCCTTTACGGCGACGCGCCGGTCTCTGTCCGGGACAATGAGCTGTCCGTGATCGAGTATGCCTATGCCAACGGGCTTGTGGAGACGAGGGTCCCCGCCGTCCGCACAGGCAGACAGGTGGCGGTGGTTGGCTCCGGCCCGGCGGGATTGGCCGTGGCGGACCAGCTCAACCAGCGTGGCCACAGCGTCACTGTTTTTGAGCGGGACGATCAGGTGGGCGGCCTTTTGATGTACGGCATCCCCAATATGAAGCTGGACAAAAAGGTCATCGACCGGCGGATAAAAAGGATGGAGGCGGAGGGCGTAGCCTTCTTCACCGGGGCGGACGCCGCCGCCATGGCGGAAAAGCTCCTGGCTGACTATGACGCGGTGGTGCTGTGCTGCGGAGCCAGGGAGGCCCGGGAGGTACCTATGGAGGGCCGGGAGGCGGTCCGTGGCGTCCATCAGGCCATGGCATATCTGACGGAGAGCACAAAAGCCGTCCTGGCGGGGCGGGAGAGCGCCATCTCCGCCAAGGACAGGAATGTGATAATCATCGGCAACGGCGACACCGCAACTGACTGCGTGGCCACTGCCATCCGCCAGGGGGCGGCGTCCGTGACACAGCTGGTGCGCAAGCCGGCCCCCACGGGGGCGGAGCGAGTCTGGCCCTATCAGACGCGGACCGGCACGCCGGATTACGGCCAGGAGGAGGCCATCGCAAAATTCGGACATGATCCGCGTATGTATCAGTCCTCCGCCAAGAGGCTGACGGCGGACGGAGGGGGAGATCTGGTATCCGTGACCGTGGACACGGCCGGACAGGAGCATGAGCTCCCCGCCGAGCTTTTGCTCATCGCCGCGGGCTTTTCCGGGGCGGAGTCCTCGGTGGCGGCGGCCTTTGGCCTGGCCCTGGACCATAAGGGACGCCTGGGGGCGGACGGCTATCAGACGGAAAATGAAAAGGTCTTTGCGGCCGGTGATATGCGCCGAGGCGCGTCCCTGGTGGCCATCGCCATTGCGGAGGGCCGGGCCTGCGCCAAGGCCGTGGATGAGTACCTGGAAGGGTATACGAACCTGTAAGGGACCACGAGAGCGCGGACAGGCTTAAGCATCGCGGCCAACGGTCCGCGGGAGCGGACGCACTGCTTCCTGTCGGCATAAAGAAACACCGGGGGAACGGCTGTTCCTCCGGTATTTCTGCATGCCCTGGGAAAGACTGCGATCTCAGTAATTTTCCGCGTGGACCTCAAAATAGGCCATGGGATGATTGCAGGCGGGGCAGACCTCCGGGGCCTGGGCGCCCACCACGATGTGACCGCAGTTGCGGCACTCCCACACCTTGACCTCGCTCTTGGCAAAGACCTGGGCGGTCTCCACGTTTTTCAGCAGGGCGCGGTAGCGCTCCTCATGCTGCTTTTCGATGGCGGCCACCAGACGGAACCGGGCGGCCAGCTCGGGGAAGCCCTCCTCGTCGGCGGTCTTGGCGAAGCCATCGTACATGTCGGTCCACTCGTAGTTCTCGCCATCGGCGGCGGCGGCCAGGTTCTGGGCGGTATCGCCGATGCCGTCCAGCTCCTTGAACCACAGCTTGGCGTGCTCCTTCTCGTTGTCGGCTGTCTTAAGGAACAGGGCCGCGATCTGCTCAAAGCCCTCCTTCTTGGCTTTGGAGGCAAAATAGGTGTATTTATTCCGGGCCTCGGACTCGCCCGCAAAGGCAGCCCACAGGTTCTTCTCAGTCTGCGTGCCGGCGTATTTGCTCATCATGACATCTCCTTTTCATAGGTTCAGTATGGACTCTCAAAGGGTTACTATCCCTCATTATGTTCTGATTTTAACGAAAGTGGAACAAATTGTCAAGTTGATGTTTTCTCCCGCAGGTAGCTTTTGGCGTCCTTGATAAAGCTGGCGATGATCAGGATGATGACGATGGCGATGGGGAAGGCTGCGATGATGGACACCGTCTGGAGATTGTTCATGGAGCCCTCGGAGAAGATCAGGGCGATGGGCAGCAGGATCAGCAATATGGCCCAGAACAGCTTCATGCGGCCGCTGGCCTCCTCGTTTTCCCGGAATTGGCGGTAGCTGTACTGACTGGCCACCAGGGTGATGCTGTCAAAGCTGGTGGCGTAGAAGGCGATCATGGAGCAGACCAGAAGCACCAGAACGATCCAATGGGCGGGCAGAGTACCGATGATGGCGATGATGGTCTGATACAGGTCGCCGCAGGCGGTATAGAATCCCACGGCGTCAAAGGTGCCCGTCATCTGCAGGCCAAGGCCATAGTTACCCAGAATGATAAAGGAGATCAGTGTGCTGCTCACGCCGAAGATGTACGCGCCCAGGATGACCTGCTTTACCGTCCGGCCCCGGCTGATGCTGCCCATGAAGAAGGGGGACGCCACGCACCACACCATCCAGTATGCCCAGTAGAAGATGGTCCAGTTCTGGGGAAAGCTGGACGTGCGCAGAGCATCGGTCCAGGTGCTCAGGCCGATGAAGTTCTGGACCATGTTCCCCAAGGCGGTGAAGCCGGTCTCTATGATGTACCGGGCCTCGCCCCCAAAGATAAGCACATAGACCAGCAGCGCGCCGAAAAGCCACATACAGGCGTTGGCCAGCCAGGACACGCCCTTGATGCCCTTCATCACCGCAAAGGTGTATACCAGGCATATGATTACCAGGATGGCGATGGTCAGATACTTGGAGTCGGGCACGCCGATCAGACTGGTCAGGGCGGCGGACAGCAAAGGCGTGGCAACGGAGAAGGTGGTGGCGGTGCCGGCGATCAGGGCGATCACGGCCAGCACATCGATGATCTTGCCGGGGGCCTTGTCCGTCTTATCTCCCAGCAGGGGCCGGCAGGCCTCTGAATACTTCTGCTTTTTTACTCCCCGCACATGGAGCATGAACCCAAAGCAGGCGGCCAGGGTGGCATAGAAGCTCCAGGGGATGGGACCCCAGTGGAACAGCGTGTATGTGGATGCCCAGTCCTGGATGGAGCCCAGCTCCGCCACATGGGGCTCCTGGGCATAGTAGATCCACTCGCACAGGGAGTAAAACAAAATATCCGCCGCCAGTCCGCAGGTGAACACCATGGCGCCCCATGTCCAGAAGCCGTACTGCGGCTTTTCGTCCGGCCTTCCCAGGGTGATCCTCCCGATGTCGGAAAAGGCGATCCACAGGGACACGATCAGAACTCCCAGGCCGACGACCAGATAATAGGTCCCGAAGGTATCCCCCAGAAAGGTCCGGATAGCCGACAGGGCGTTGGTGGAGCCGGTGGGGGCGACGATAAAGAATATGCACAGGATCAATATAGCCCCAAAGGGCACGATGGTGGTGGCGGGATCGATCCGCCGAATGGGCCTGCCCGCTGTTTTTTTCTTGGTATCCATGATCTTATCCCTCCTGCCCTCGGGCAAATCTGTCATAGCTGGGATCGATGGCGATCAGCTCATCCAATCCGTCTATCTCCACCACCGCCCCGGGAGGCATGGGCCGGACGGACAAGGCGTATTCCTCCGGGTGGCAGAACAGGGCCACATCATCCCAGTATATCTGCCGGTTTTTATTCGTGTCGAATTCCAGCTCCAGATGGCGGCGCAGCCGGCGTCCGTCCTCCGCCGTCCAGCGGGAGATGCTGTAAAGCTGCCAGCCGCCCCGCCCGCCTGCCCGGCTGCAATGGGTCACCACTCCATCCTCCTGGGTGAGCAGCCACTCCGCGGTCTCCCCGTCCGTCCATACACAGTTATAGCCGGAGCGGTCAAATTCCGGGGACAGGATCGCCGGGTCATAGATGAGCTGGTCCCCGTCCAGGATGATGACGTCCTCCAAATGATCCCTGGCGGCGTACAGAGAGGAGATGTTGTTGCAGGCGGCGTACCAGGGATTCTCGATCAGCCGCACCCCGGGCCACCGGTCCGGCAGGGAGCGGAACTGTTCTTTTTTATAACCCACCACCACATAGATGTCCCGTATGCCGTTCTCATTTAGGGCCCCGATGACCGAATCGATCATCCGCCGGCCATTTACCGGGATAAGAGGCTTGGGTGTCTTCAGGGTCAGGGGCCGCAGGCGCGTGCCTTCGCCGGCGGCCACGATCACCGCCTGTTTTACTCTGTTCATGGCTTTTATCCTCCCAGCGCGTCCCGCACCAGGCGGTAATAGTCCTTGGCATAGCGGTACTGCCGAAGGGCGTATGCCCCAAATTCCACGCCCAGACTGCGCTTGTACTCGCACCAGTTGCTCCACAGAAGGCCGCAGGCGGCGATGTAGCAGTATATCTTCAGCCGTGTGGCCTCCGGGCAGCCCTCGGGGAAGTAGGCGTCGATGAGCCTGTCGATCCGGTCCTGGTCATACATGGCGTATATGCAGAACATGGCGATGTCCACGTGGGGGTCCTGCATGGCGGCGTATTCCCAGTCTATCAGCTGCAGATCCTCCCCGCCGCCCCGGGGCACGAACAGAAAGTTGTCCGGCACCGCGTCGATGTGGGTCAGACACCGCCTCTCCACATGGGCGTCGATATACGGCCGCAGAGAGAACACATTGGCCTTTGTCTGCTCGTAATCCCTGTAGGCGGAGGGCGCCCCGTTCCGCAGCGACTCGTAAAACCCGATCTTCTCGAAAATATCGAACTCATGGGGCGCCGTGAGGTCCATATCATGGAAGGAGCGGAGCTTTTCCATGCACCGGCGGACATCGTTCCCGCTCTCCGGATCACAGGGCCGCACCGCGTTTAAGTATTCCGTGATCTTGTATCCGGTGGCCGGGTCGATATACACCGGGTCGTCGCACAGGCCCCGGCCCCGGATGGCCTCATATACCGCCGCCTCCTGGGCGCGGACGATGAGCTTGTCCGTTCCCTCCCCGGGGATACGCATGATGAACCGGCGTCCCTTGCAGGAAAACAGGAAGGAGCGGTTGGTCATGCCCTTTTTCAGCACGGTGATATCGGTGATGTCCTCCGGCGCCGCCTGAAGGACCCCGGCGGCGGTCGTGATGGCGTCGGACCGGAGATGGCTGGAGCCGCTGTCCAGCTCCCGCAGCTGCTCGTAGGTGTTGATCTCTACTGCCTGGGAGGATCGGACCAGCCGTGCGGCGGTCAGAAGGCGGTCATTCTCATACAGCGTCTCCTCCCAGAAAGCGCCGTCATACCGGCGGTCCAGATCCATGGCGCCAAGCCGCTCCCGAACGATTGCCGCCTGCTCCTCCAGAAGATAGCTTACGCCGATCACGCCGCAGCCGTCAGCGTCCCGGGGGACCGTCACCAGCTCCAGCTTCCGGTTCACCCGAACCGCGCTGCCGTCCTTTACCTGGTCGGTGACCATGTACCAGGAATAGAGTTCATGGGAGGAGAATGGGTTTTGCTCGAACCAGATGTCGCAGGGAACGATATATGTATTGGACAGACGCTCCCTTGCCAGCGCCAGAGAGTGGAGGTTGTTCCTGGCCGCATACTCGCTGTTCACGATCAGCTCCGCGCCGTATTTGTCCATGAGGTATTCATACTGCTCCATCATGAATCCCACCACCACGGTGATGTCGCGGATGCCGGCCTCGCGGAGCTGGCGGATGACTCGCTCGATGAGGGCCTCGCCGTGGACCTCCAGAAGGCCCTTTGGCGTCTCGGTGTTGATGGGCGCCATGCGCATACCTGTCCCGGCGGCCAGGATAACGGCGTTTTTGGGCGCCCGCTCCGCCAGAAGCTGCCGGGCCTTTTCGGTGAGGGCCATGTCCCGGCTGAGATAACCGTCTCCGCGCAGGGTCCGGAGACTGCGGTTCACCACCCCCAAGGAGTGGCCGCTTTGCTCCGCCAAAAGCCGCTGGTTCACATAGGGAGAACCGGATAAGATGTTCAGGATATCAAGTTTTTGAATATTCATGTTCTGCAAAAAACCTCATTTCATGAACAATCGGGCGATAAAATAACCCTTTCCGGGGCGTCTGACGCGCCGTTCAGAGCTGATCCTTGGTTTTCGGTCTGGTATCGGACAATTCAGTCTTCACGGCCCTTGCCGCCGCAAGGACGATGCGCAGGCCCTGTTCGTCCAGATCATCCAGTATCGCGTCCAGCTGCCGCCGCGCAGTGGACCGCTTTGGCGTCCGCTCCGGGAAAAAGTACTGATCGACAGACACGTCCAGCAATGTGGTCAGCTCATGCAATACCTGCAGGCTGGGATGCTGGCCGTGGTTCTCGATGTCGGCAACATAGCGGGAGGTAATATACAGTTGGTTCGCCAACTGTTCTCGGGACAGGCCCCGGGCTTGCCGCGCGGCCTTGATCGCCTGCCCCAGGGCTGTAAAATCATATTTCTTTTCTGTTCGTTTCATATTGCATCACCAGTGTTTATATTATACAGTTCATGGCCCGATCAGAAAATGAATACACAGTTCATGTTAGTGACAAGAATATTTCATAAATTCGGCGATTGGACACAAAAAAAGTATCGGCGCAGTCTGACGAAACAGACTGTGCCGATACGACCTGTTGTTTTTTCGATCAGGATGTGACGGTAGGCGCACGAGCCACTTTAAAAACAGACCCTAATAATCAGAAAAGTCGAAAGAGGCAATAAAGACTTGGAGAAGGGTCCAGTAGTCTTCTGCATATATTCACAGGCGGCGGCGCTGCCGCCGGGACGCGTGTCAAAAAAAGACAGGCCCCCTATGGTCGGAGTCCTGTCTTCCAGCAAATATGTTTCGGATACGCGGATGTCAAGACAAAAACGTGAAAAGCATTGACAAATAAATACAATAAATCTATCATATAAATAATATTATCTATGAAAGGCGTAGTGATTTATGCGCAAGCTCAATAAACGATTCATTTTTCTGTGGTCAAAGCGCCTGCTGATGTATCTGGTGGGGCTGTATCTGATGGCCGTCGGCGTGGTGTTCTCCGCAAAATCGAATCTAGGCGTCAGCCCCGTCGGCTCGCTGGCCAACGTCCTGTATCAGATCGGACTTGCGGCCAACGCGCCGGATATCGTCAATCTCGGCAACTGTACCACGGCGGTCTACTGCCTGTATATCCTGACGGAGTTCATCATCCTGCGGAAGGACTTCAAGCCCGCCATGCTCCTGCAGCTGGTCGCCTCACTCCTGTTTGGGCAGCTTGTCAATCTGGCCACGGCCATGATGTCTTTTCTTCCCGCGCCGGGCGGCTATGCCATGCAGATGATATACCTGCTGTGCAGCGTCCCGTTGGTGGCGGCGGGCGTCATGCTATATCTCACCCCCAACATCCTGCCAACGCCCGGCGAGGGCATAAGCCTGGCCATTTCCGCGAAGACCGGACTGTCTGTGGGTTCCAGCAAGACGGTCTTTGACTGCTCGCTGGTGGTGATCTCCTGCGCCGCCTCGCTCCTTTATTTCCACCGGCTTGTGGGCGTAAGGGAGGGCACGGTCATCTGCGCCCTGCTGGTGGGCTTTGTGATGAAGCAGATGCAGAAGGTCTGTCAGACGGGGCTTTTGCGTTTCGTGGAGCGCGAGCACAAGATCGACCGTGCGCTGCAGGCATCTATGGACGGCTATCTTACGGACGCGACGGGAAAGCCGAAGATCATCATCGCCATTGGGCGGGAATTCGGTTCCGGCGGGTATGATATCGGAAAGCGTCTGGCGGAGCGCCTGGGCGTCACCTTCTACGACAAGCAGCTTAACGTCATGGCGGCGGAACGGAGCGGCATCCCGCTGGCCAAGGTCGAGGAGCTGGAGCACCACATGGAACGGGAAATTGTCTATGATTTCAAAAATGCCGCCTATGCCATGACGAACGGCGCGCTCTCCCCCGAGGAACAGCTTTTCGTGGCCCAGACCTCCGTGATCCGGCAGATCGCCGCGGGGGATGAAAGCTGCGTCATCATGGGCCGCTGCGCGGACTATGTGCTGTATAACGATCCAAACTGCTTCCGCATCTTCATCCATGCCCGACCGGACGCCCGCATCAGCCGCGTGATGACCCAGTTCGGTCTGGAACACGATGAGGCAAAGCGGCAGATGGAGAACACCGACACCTCCCGCGCTCAGCATTACAAGCACTTCACCGGATGGGAATATGGGAAGCAGGAGCACTACCACCTCGGCGTGGACAGCGGTATGCTCGGTACGGAGGAGAGCGTGGAGGTCATTCTGGATGTGATCCGCCGCTGGTGCAATGTGCGCGGCTCCCGTCCGCTGTCCATACTTGACAATCATTCCTCTGGCGGCTGATACTGTTTCCCCGGCAGAAATTGGATCTCCCTGTTGACTTGTTATTGGCGGACCTTGGCAATGGTTCAGGGGCCGGTGAAAGGGACGGCGTCCGCTCAACGGTCCCGGCGGGGCCGGGCATAGCTCCGGCGGCCATAGCAGGCGCCGCACAGGCGGCCGCGGTGGTGCAGGGGCAGGGCCCTGCCGCAGCGGGCGCAGAAGCGGATATTGTTTTTGAGGTTATAGAGCAGTATCTGGTTGATCTCGTCCGCCGTCTTTTCCCGCTCCGCGCAGAGGGCATCCTGGTCTATGGGGCACTGGAAGGCCTTGGAGAAGGAAAAATACAGGTCCAGCTTCCGGCAGTACAGCTCCAGCTCCGGCAGGGTGTGGGCCGACTGCTTTTCCGGCAGGACGGGCCGCTCAATGGCATCCCCGGACCGCCACACCTGGAGAAAGTGGAAAAACAGTCGGTTCAGGGCATCCTCTGTCTCGTCGAAGGGGATGTTGGCCGCCCGGAGCTCCTGCTCCCGGGTGAGCTGGAAGCCGGCCTGCCGCAGGCGGGTGATGATGGTGATATACCGGCTGATGTCCAGCTTCACGTAGGGGGCGGCGGTGGGCATACGGTTCCAGACCTCCAGCACTTCCAGAAGGTCGAAGTCCACGGCGGTGATGAGGTCGGAAAAGCCTACCACCGCATATTGCAGCGGCGGCACCACGGTATCCAGCCCGGCCCGGATGGCGCTCAGGTTCTCCATGGCGCCCACATAGCCCCTGTCATACATGCCGTAGCGCCCGGCCCGGCCGGCGATCTGCTGTATCTCCCCGGGCTTTAGGGGCCGGCGCTCGCGGCCGTCAAACTTCTCCGTTTCCATGAAAATGATCCGCCGGATGGGCAGATTGAGGCCCATGCCGATGGCGTCCGTGGAGACCACGTATTCCATGTCGCCCCTGAGAAAGCCCTCCACCTGCTTGCGCCGGGTGGCGTAAGGCAGAGCGCCGTAGATGATAGCGGGCTCCTTTCCCCGGCTGCGCAGATCCTCCGCCACGCTCAAAACGCCCACCTTGGAGAAGGTGATGAGGGCGTCTCCGGGCCGGATGCCGGAATAATCCACTGCCCGGTTCATACAGACCAACGGCGTCTTGCGCAGGTGCTCAACGATTTCATAGCTGTCGCCGCAGCTGCGGATGATGCGCACAAGCAGGTCTTTGGCCTCCGGCGCGGCGCACAGATGGATCTCCGGGGCTCTGACGCCCAGGATGGCCCGGGTCCAGGCGTAGCCCCGCTCCGCGTCGGCGATCATCTGGCACTCGTCGATGACGGCCACGTCGTATTCCCGGCCCAGCTCCAGCTTCTCCGCCGTGGCGGCGATATGCGTGTCGCCCTCTTGGCGGTCCTCCTCCTCGCCGGTGGTGAGGGAGCAGGCCACGCCGCTGTCCAGCAGCAGCTCCTGGGCCTCCAGGGCCAGCAGCCGCAGGGGGGCCAGGTACACGCCTGTCTCCGCCCGGATGAGCCGCTGGAAGCCGGCGTAGGTCTTGCCGGTGTTGGTGCCGCCGATGTGCAGCACAAAGTGGCGGCTCATGGCCCGGGCCTCCGGGTACTCGTCCTTGGGGTTCAGGGCGGCCAGGACCTCCAGGCTGGTGCGGATGGCCCTGGGAACATAGAAGACGGAGTAGACGTAGCCCAAGCCGTTGATGAGCAGTTCCTGAACGGGGAAGTCCTCCATGGACAGGAGCTTTTCCGTCTGAGCCTCCGGCTGGGCGGCAGAGAAGGCCTCCAGCTCCTGGCTGGCGACGGACAGGAGCACCTGGACATATCGGCTTCGGAGTTTTTCCGCAACAGGGGTCTTGGGAGCCTTCCCGAGCCAGGGGGCCGCAGTCACGAAGTTTTTGATGATGCGGCCGGGCTGGGCGTTGCTCCTGCCGGACAGCAGAGAGAGAAAATTGTCGATCCGCCCCGCTGCCTGTCCGGGTTGGAGCCGGGCGGCCCAGCTCACGGTGGGTATCAGAAGCAGGATAGCGCGGTGGTATTTTTCGGCCAGCAGGGCCGTTAGCCCCTCCGGCTTTTCGGTGCCGTTCCATGCGTCGGTGAGGAACGACCCTGCCGCGTCAAGAGCGGCGGCGACGGCCTCATCCTCTTCCACGGGGACCGGGATCTCCCGGACCTGGGTGGTCCGGCGGGCCTGCTGAAAGCGCTCCGTCTCCTCGGCGGCCAGCACATCCCCGGCAGCCCACACGGTGACGCTGCGGCCGTTGGCATGGCGGTACTGAGGCCGGGGGAGAAGCTCCCGCATCAAACCTCTTGTCCAGCCCCTGCTTTTCAATGTGCCCGCAGACCAGTATTTTCCCCGCTTGGCGCTTGTCATAGGCGCACTCCTCTCCGAACAGATAAACCCTTTTGATCTATATTCTATCACATCCGGGTCCCAATCATCAATCAGCTGTTTTTACAGGGAGAAGCCGGCCCTTTTGTGCAATTTTGGCTGCATAGCGGCACAAAAGATGATAAGCTGTTAACGAACCATGAATAAACGGTGATTTTGGAAGGGAGACGCGCATTTGTGAAAAGGACTGTACCACCGAGGCACAGGGCCGCATGGACATACAGTGTGCCGCCGCCTGCCCGCCTTCGGCGGTAAGTAAGCGGTATATCCTCGATCTATAGCTAAAGGCGCAGCCGCAAGGCTGTGCCTTTATATGTATATTTCTCAGTCCGTCCAGACGATCCGGCGGTAA
>CAZVRP010000002.1:0-65867 GCA_964630255.1 uncultured Oscillospiraceae bacterium
GCGGCCGGAGGGGTCACCGATCATGGTGGTGCCGCCGCCGATGAGGGCGATGGGCCTGTTACCCGCCTGCTGGAGCCGCTTCATCAACGTCAGGGCCACGAAATGCCCTGCGGTCAGGCTGTCCGCCGTGCAGTCAAAGCCGATGTAAAAGGTGGCCTTTCCGTTGTTGATAAGCTCTTTGATCTCCGCTTCATCCGTCACCTGAGCGATGAGGCCCCGGGCTACCAGCTCGTCATAAATGGTCATGTGTCCTTCTCTCCTATCTCAGTGCAGTTTATTTTTCCATTGGTCAGCCGCTGTGAGCAGCTCCTCCGCGGAGGCGGCCGTCGTCTCTGTGATACTGTCCCCGCCGATAAGCCGAGCCAGCTCCCGGCGCCGCCCGGCCCGGTCCAGCTCGTCCACTGTGGTATAGGTGCGGCCTGACCGCTCCTGTTTCTCGATGGCGTACTGGGCATCGGCCATAGCGGCGATCTGGGGCAGATGACTGACGCAAAGCACCTGCCGGTGCCGTCCTGTACGGGCCAGCTTCTCCCCTACACGGCTGGCGGCCACGCCGGAGACGCCTGTATCTATCTCATCGAACACCGCCGTGGGCACCGGGTCGTTCTGGCCAAATACGATCTTCAACGCCAGCATGATCCGGCTCAGCTCGCCGCCGGAAGCAATCTTGGCAATGCGTCCCGCCGCCTGGCCGGCGTTGGCGCTCATGAGAAAGCGCACCTCATCCGCGCCCTTGGGTCCAAAGCCCGGCTCACCGGCCATGGGCGTGATGTCCGTCTCAAAGCGTACAGAGGGCATGGACAGCTCCTTCAGCTCCTGTTCCACCCGCATGGCCAGGTCCTCCCCGGCTTTTGCCCGGACCTTGGTGAGAGCGGCGGCGGCGGATACGCAGTCTTTTTTCAACGTCTCCCGCTTCTGATAAAGCCGCTCCAGGGCCTCATCTCCGTATTCTATCTCCGCCAGACGCTGGGATGATTCCTCATATATGGCAATGAGGGCGGCCTCGTCCAGAGCGGAGAATTTTTTCTCCAGGCGGCGAAGCTGGGCCAGACGGCCCTCCACCCGGTCAAATTCCTCCGGGGAAAAATCCAAGCTATCACATATATCCCGGACACGCTCGGCGGCGTCCTGCAAAAGAGATACGGCCTCGTCCAAAGCGTCGTCCGCCTCCGCCAGCTCCTGGCTCCAGCCCCTGGCCCGGGCCAGGTATCCCCTGGCCTGCCCGGCCATCTCCACCGCGGAGCCTTCTTCCCCATACAGGGATGTATAGGCGCCCTCCGCCGCCTCCCGGAGCTTTTCGCTGTTGCGCAAAAGCACGGAGCGGCTCTCCAGCTCCTCTTCCTCTCCCGCTCGCAGCCCGGCCTTCTCCAGCTCCTGCACCCGGTAACTCAAGCTTTCCGCCAGACGCCGGCGGGTCTCGTCATCCATGGAGAGGCGCTGTATCTCTCTCTCATTCGCCTGATAGGCGTCATAGGCCGCCCGGTATGCCGCCATCTCCCCGGCCGCGTCGGCAAAGGCGTCCAGGTAGTCGATATGACGGCTCTCATCCAAAAGCTGCCGCCCATCGTTTTGGCCGTGGATGTCCACCAAAAGCGCCCCAAGGGCCCGAAGCTGCCCCACCGTCACGGGCACGCCGTTGACGCGGCAGGCGCCCTTGCCGTCGGCGGCGACGGACCGCTGGATAATGAGGGTCCCCTCCTCCGGCTCCACGCCGTTCTCGGCACACCAGTCCATGGCCGCGTCGGCGTCGAACACGGCGGCGGCCAGGCATTTATCCGCCCCCGTGCGCACCAGCTCCCGGCTGGCCCGCCCGCCGATTACTGCGTACAGGGCGTCGATGATGATGGATTTGCCCGCGCCCGTCTCGCCGGTCAGAACATTCAACCCCGCCCGGAACTGGACATCGGCCCGCTCCACCACCGCGATATTCTCGATGTGGAGGCTTCTAAGCATCTTCCCCCACCCCTTACCGGCGGTAAGACCGGCGCAGCTGGGCGCATAGGCGTTCCGCAGAGGCCGCGTTGCGCATGACGATGATGCCGGTATCGTCTCCGGCCACAGAGCCCAGAACGGCATCCTCGCCCATGGCGTCCACGGCGCCGCAGACGGCGGAGGCCAGCCCCGGCAGGGTCTTGATGACTACCGTATGCAGGGCGTGGTCAAAGCCCACGCAGCCCTCCCGGAATATCTCCTCCATGCGGCGGGCCTCGTCACTGGCCTCGTCCTGACCGGCCAGCGCATAGCGGTATTTCCCGTCCGGGGACACCTCCTTCACCAGCCGCAGCTCCTTGATGTCCCGGGAGACGGTTGCCTGGGTGCTGCTCACGCCCCGGGCCCGGAGGGCCTCCAAAAGCTGTCCCTGAGTCTCGATATCCTCCTGGGCGATGATCTCCAGAATCACGTTTTGTCTGGAACTTTTCATAACCTCTCCCCCAATTTTTCAAATGCCGTTTCGTAAAAGCTCTTGGTGCCCAGATGGGCGATCAGCAGCTTGTGGGCCGACCTTCTCACGATGACCTGATCGTTCTCCTCCAGATCGGTCATGCCCCGCCCGTCCACAGACAGCACGCACCGCCGTTCCTGACCGATCTCCGACGGCACCACGGTCACCACCCGGTCCGGCGTCAGGACAAAAGACCGGGCCGCCAGCATGTGGGCACAGATGGGCGTCAGGATGATGGTCTCCGCCCCCGGCTCCACCAAAGGCCCGCCCGCCGCCATGGAATAGGCCGTGGAGCCCGTGGGCGAAGATATGATGATCCCGTCCCCGGAAAACGCCAAAATGCGGTTCCCGTCTCCCAATGCCGTGAAACGGACAGTCTGGACGATGCCGGAGATGACCGCCTCGTTCAGTCCCGTGTCGGCAAATATCCGCCGGTCATCCCGGACGATCTCCACATCCAGCATCATCCGAGGCACCATCTCAAAATCACCGGCGGCCGCCTTTTTCAAAAGCCCGACGCTGCCCCGGTCCAGTTCTGTGAGAAAACCCTTGTGGCCCAGATTCACCCCCACCAGGGGCACGGCGTGGTGCATCACCTGAGGCGCGATGCGCAATATGGTCCCGTCCCCGCCCAGGGTCACCAGAAGATCGGCCCCCTCCAGCGCGGCGTCCAGCTCTTCCGTCTCAAAGGGCGCGGGCATATCCGCCGGGCCGCAGACAGGGCTTACCAGAACACGGCAGCCCTCCTTCTCCAGCATCTCCTTCACCCGAACGGTGAAGGAGAGGTCCCCATCCCGCTGGACATTGGGACACAAAACGACCCTTTTCATATCGTCAGCTCCCCTCTCCGGCCCTGTCAAGGGTCTCATGGGACCGGCGGACGATCCTGTCGCAGTCCGCCTCCGCCGCCCGGCCCTCCGTTTTGAGCCAGGCAAGATACTCTATGTTTCCCTCCGGGCCGCGCACCGGGGAAAAATCCAATCCCCCAAGAACGAAGCCCATTCGGGCGCTCTGCCCGATGAACCGCTCCAGTACCTCTTTATGTACCGCCGGGTCCCGGACCACGCCCTTCTTCCCAACCTTCTCCCTGCCGGCCTCAAACTGGGGCTTCACCAGGCAGATCGCCTGTCCTCCCGGCCCCAGCAGACCCTTCACCGCAGGCAACACCAGATGCAGGGAGATGAAGGACATATCCATCACCGCCATGTCCACGGGACCGGGAAACATGTCCGGCGTCAGGTGTCTGGCGTTGGTGCGCTCCATAACCGTGACACGCCCGTCGTTCCGCAGGCTCCAGGCCAGCTGGCCGTAGCCCACATCCACGGCGTATACATGCCTCGCCCCCCGCTGCAAAAGGCAGTCCGTAAAGCCGCCGGTGGAGGCGCCGCAGTCCACGCACACCAGTCCGGCAGGATCGATGGCAAATACGTCCAGGGCCTTTTCCAGCTTCAGGCCGCCCCGGCTCACATAGGGGAGCTTCTCCCCCCTGACCTGTATATCCGATGCCTCTGCTACCGGCGCGCCGGGCTTCGTCTGCCTCTGACCGTCCACATAGACGGAGCCCGCCATGATGAGCGCCTTGGCCTTCTCCCGGCTTTCCGCCAGGTTCAGGTCGAACACCCGTTGGTCAAGTCTGATCTTTCCCATGCAGCATCTCCATGACCGTTCCGGCAATACCGGGGCCGTCCAGCCCCAGCTTCTCCCGCAGCGCTTCCGGCGTCCCGTGCTCCAGGATGCCGCTGTCCAGATTGATGAGCCGGCCACATCGAAGGCACAGGCCGCGCTCCTCCGCCATGGACAGCAGCCGTCCCCCGATACAGCCGGCGCGGCACACATCCTCCGGCACCGCCAGCACCCTGGTCTTCTCTGCGGAGGCCATGACTGCGTCCGCCTCCAAGGGGCACAGGACGCTGATCTTCACCACCTCCGCCGAAACGCCCCGCCGGGCCAGGATAGCGGCGGCCTCCATCGCCTCGTTTATCTCCATGCCGTATGCGGCAATGGTCACATCCGTCCCCTCCCGCAGTACCGCACAGGGCGTCTGAGACGCATCCTCCCGGAAAGCTCCCTCGCCGCCTCGGGGATAGCGCACGGCCACCGGACCCGTATCCTCCAGAACGGCCCGGCGAAGCATGGTACGCAGCTCGGCGAAGTTGGCCGGGGCATATATGCGCATCCCCGGCACGCTGGACAGATAGGCCACGTCGAAGGAACCCTGATGGGTCTCCCCGTCCCGGCCCACGATGCCCGCCCGGTCCACGGCAAGCACCACGTGCAGCCCCATCAGGGCCACATCGTGGATGAGCATATCATAGCTGCGCTGCAAAAAGGTGGAATACACCGCGAAGACCGGCTTGAGTCCCTGGGACGCCATGCCCGCCGCCATGGCGCAGGCGTGTTCTTCAGCGATGCCCACGTCGTAAAACCGCTCCGGCCACGTCTCCTGGAACCCGATGAGCCCGGTGCCCTCTTTCATGGCGGCCGTGATGGCCACCACAGACGTATCCTCCCCGGCCAGTTCCGTCAGCGTCCGGCCAAAGACAGAGGAGAAATTCTCCCCCGTATAACGGGGGACGCCGCTGGCCGGGTCGAAAGCTCCCACGCCGTGAAATGCCTCCGGGGCCTTCTCCGCCGGCGCATAGCCCCTTCCCTTCTGGGTGATGACATGGACCAGCACGGGCTTTTTCTGCTCCTTGGCCCAGCGCAGGACACCCTCCGTCTTTCTGATGTCATGGCCGTCGATGGGGCCGATATATTCATAACCAAAATCGTCAAATATGTTCTCCGGGATGATCCGCTCCTTGAGCCACCGCTTCATGCGGCTCAGAATCGCGGAGAGATACGGTATCCGGGGGAGGAAGGAGTTTCGGTACCACTTCTTGAACTTGATATACTCCACCCGGGTACGCATATTACTGAGCATAGCCGCCAAGCCGCCCACGCTTTCGTTGATGCTCATCCCGTTATCGTTGAGGATGACCACCAGCGGCTCTCCGCTCTTTCCCGCGTCCGACAGCCCCTCAAAGGCCATGCCGCCGTTAAGGGCGCCGTCGCCTATGAGAGCCACCACATCGTAGTCCTCGCCCAGCGCCGTCCTGGCCCGGGCCATGCCCAGCGCCACAGACACCGAGTTGGAGGCATGCCCCGCGATAAACGCGTCGTGGACGCTCTCCCGGGGCTTGGGGAAGCCGGACATCCCTCCCAGAGAGCGGAAGTCGGCAAATCCATCCCGACGGCCGGTGAGCAGCTTATGGGTATAGCACTGGTGTCCCACATCGAACACCAGCCGGTCCCGGCCGGTATCATATACCCGGTGTATGGCTACCGTCAGCTCCACGGCGCCCAGATTCGATGCCAGATGGCCGCCCTCCTTGGACAGGACCCGTATCAAAAATGTCCGTATCTCCCCGCACAGGTCGTCCAGGACCTCCTCCGGCAGCGCCTTCACATCCATATCGTCATTTAAAATATCCAGCAAACCCATATCGGCTCCAAAATCTATCTCAAATCGCGTGGCATATTTTTTAGTTTTATCATCATAACAAAATACACCTTGAAATTCAAGGTGTGTTTTGCATATTTTCAGTGGAGGATGAATATTTTCATCGTCTTGCGGAATGCCCTCTGTCATCTCGCTTACGCGCTGGAATCGTTAAACCCATACCCGGCCTTGCTGATGGTCAGCGTCTCGTTCCGGGCCGTCACGTCTTCGGATTTGAGGACCCGCTTCCATAAACAGTCCGTTTTTCCAGGCTCTTTCTGCCCATGACCGTCCCGCTTCAGTTGTTCCGGCCAGCCAGTTTTTCCGTCAGCTGTCGGAGAAATCCGGTATCCTCAAAGCCGTCCAGCAGCTCCAGGGCCTTCCGCGTATACAGTTCCGTCAGCGCGGCGCACTTATCCGCCCCAAGCAGGGCGCAGAAGCCGTCCCCGTCCAACAGGTCGTCCCGACACTGGAACGCCATGCCCAACGCCATGCCGAAGCCCTCCGCAGCGGCGATGACCGTCTCGTCCGCGCCGGCGGCCGCCGCGCCCATAGCGCAGGCTGCGCCCATGAGGCTCGCGGTCTTGCCCAGATCGGCGGCGGACAGGCTCTCCGCCGTCCCGCCGCCGCCGTTCAGATCCATGAACTGCCCGCCGCATATACCGGACACGCCCGCCGCCCGGCTGAGGATGCGGCAGCAGCGAAACCGCTCCGCCTCTCCGATGTCCGCGGCGCATACGGCCTGGAACGCCTCCGCCTGGAGGCAGTCGCCGGCCAGCACGGCGGTGGTCTCACCAAAGACCTTGTGGCTGGTGGGCCGGCCCCGACGCTCATCGTCATCGTCCATACAGGGCAGATCGTCGTGGATCAGACTGTAGGTATGCAGAAGCTCCGCCCCGCAGGCAACGGGCACAGTCCTGGCCGCATCGCCGCCGCATATCCGGGCGAACTCCAGACACAGCACCGGCCGCACACGTTTGCCGCCGGCCAGCACGCTGTAGGCCATGGCCTGACGCAGGCCGTCCGCGCCGTCTCCCGTCGGGACAAAATACCCCGCCAGGGCGGCGTCGATCATGGTCCGGTATTTTTCGTATCTCTCGTCCATGGCGCTCACTCAAAGGGCATCTCTTCCGGCTCTCCGTCGGGCCCTTTGCGGAGCTGGACCACCTTCTGCTCCGCCTCGTCCAAAAGCGTCCCGCAGGCACGGATGAGTCCCGCGCCCTCCTCAAACAGGCCCAGACTCTCCGCCAAGGGGGCGTCACCCTTCTCCAGGAGCTTCACAATTTCCTCCAGCCGGGCCAGACCTTCCTCAAACGTCTTTTTCTTTTCAGCCATGATGTATCTCCTCCACAACGCAGTCCAGACTCCCCCCGGACAGGCGCACATTTACCTTGTCGCCTTTGGCGACCTCATCCAACCTGCGGACGGCAGATCCGTTTTTCTCCAGGATGGAATAGCCCCGTCCCAGCACCTTCAGAGGACTCAGTGCATCCAACTTGGCCGCCAGGGCCACATAGCCCTGGCGCTTTTCGCTCATCAGCTTCTCTCCCGCTCCGGCCAGATTTGACCGGGCATAATCAAGAGCCATGCGCTTTGCCCCCAAATAGACCTCCGGGTCCGTCAGCGCGGGCCGCTCCGAAAGCTCGCTCAGCCTGCGGGAGAGCCGGTCCAGCTTGACGGCCATGGCCTGCTGGAGCCGGATGCCCGCCTGGGCCACATAAGCCGCCACCTCTTCCATATCCGGTCCCGCGATCTCCGCGGCGTTGGAGGGCGTGGCCGCCCGCCGGTCCGCCACATAGTCCGCTATGGTCACGTCCGGCTCATGGCCCACGGCGGAGATGACCGGCATCTCCGACTCATAGATGGCCCGGGCCACCCGCTCATCGTTGAAAGCCCACAGATCCTCCATGGAGCCGCCGCCCCGGCCGGTGATGATGAGGTCCGCCACCCGGTACCGGTTGGCGTAGCGTATGGCGCCCACGATCTCCGGCGGGGCCTCAGCCCCCTGCACCCGCACAGGCAGTATCAATATCTTTGCCAGCGGCCAGCGCTTGCCAAGGACCCGGATGATATCGTGCACCGCCGCCCCCGCGCCGCTGGTGATGACGGCGATACGCCGGGGAAAGGCCGGCAGCGGCTTTTTATGGGCCGGGTCGAAAAGGCCCTCGGCGGCCAGCTTGGCCTTCAGCTGTTCAAAGGCCACCTGCAGATCCCCAGCGCCCTCCGGCATCAGCTCGTTCACATACAGCTGATAGGCCCCGTCCCGGGGGAACACCGACACCCGGCCTGCCGCCGTGACGGACATGCCGCTCTCCGGCCGGAACCGGAGCCTGGACGCGCTGGAGCGAAACATCACGCACCGCAGGCTGCTATTGCCGTCCTTCATTGTGAAGTAGTGGTGTCCGGAGGGATATATCTTGTAGTTGGACAGCTCCCCTTTTACCGACACCCGGTTCAGCATGGGGTCGGCGTCCATGAGCTGCTTTATGTGCTCATTCAGGGCGGAGACGGTAAAGACCATCTCATTCATGGAGCTCGTCCTCCGCCTGCGTGTCCTCCTCAGGCTCGTCCTGCTTCATGACCTCCGACCGGTAAAAGCCGCCCAGCACGCCGTTGACGAACGCCACCACATCCGCATCCTCATAGCTTTTGGCCAGCTCCACCGCCTCGTCCATACTGGCGGCGTCCGGCACATCCGGCATATACAGTATCTCAAAGATGGCCTGGCGCAGGATGGACGCGGCGCTGCGGGAGATGCGCTCCGGCCGCCATCCCTTGGCGTACCTGCCGATATACCCGTCCAGCTCCTCCCGGTGTTCCGTCACTCCGGCCACGCTGCGCACGATAAAATCAAGGTCCTTCCGGGAGGGCTTTTCCCCATAGATATCCCCCTCCGAAGACAGGGATGCATAGTGCTCTGGCTCAAAAAAATCCTCCACCACCGCCTGTGGATCACGCCCGGCAGCAGCGATGGAAAAGCCAAGCTGGATAGCGATCTCTCTTGCCGCAGATCTGGTCATAACTGCCTCCACATACTACAAATACAACAAGGAGCCCCGCTGTGGGGCTCCAAATTTTTGTTCTCTCTTACTTATCAAAGGATATGCCGGTAACATGGACGTTCACCACGGTGCTCATACCGGTGACGGACTCCACCTCGCTGCACACCGTATCCTGTACCCGCACGGCGATATCGGTGATGCTGCCGGTGGCGCGGACATTGATGAGCACGTCGATGGTGATCTTCTCGTCTAAAAAGCGAATTTTAAGGCCCTTAACGGGGTTTTTCCGCCCAAAGAGTTCCACCAGTTCCGGCGTGGTAGGGCTGCCCATTCCGGAGACGCCTTCCACCTCGGCCACGGCGGCGCCCACCATAACGGCGATCACATCCTCGGAAATATTGACCGTGCCCTTTTCTTCCTGTTTGGTGATGTAATTCTCTGCCATCGCCCAAAACCTCCCCATGCGTGGTTGGGGATATTATAGCACATGCTTTCCAAAAAGAAAAGAGGCAATCTGTCAAATGCCGGAAATCGCGGGGCGGCATCCGGTTTTTTAGTCGGTGACTTCCACGATGTTCAGCGCCTGAGCGGTGTAATCGGTGTTGGAGATCACGGCCTCGGTGATCTGAGCCACCTGGGTCTCCGTCAGGCCATCCACCGGCGCGGGTACGGCCACTGTCACGCCCTCATCGGACACCAGCACTACGCAGTCCGCGAAATTCTTGGCCAGCAGCTGGTTTTCCAGCAGGCTCTCCTGCAGGTTCCAGGAGGCCATGGCATTGATCTGCCGCATGGATTCATCGATCACCTCCTGGGAGGTGTCCTCCGCGGCGCAGGCCATCTCCAAAAGCTCCAGCGCTTCGTCCCGGGAGGTCTGGCGGGTCAGCCGCGCCTCGTCGAAATAGGCGGATACGGCCACGCTCTGTCCCTCCGCGGCGGCGGAAGCCGCCAGATATTCCTCCTCCGCGGCCAGCATGGCCGCATCCTCCGCCGCTACCATGGCGGAGTCGGCCGTGCCCCAGCGGCTGTTGTAGGACCAGTTCAGATATACCGCCGCGCCCACAAACACCAGCACCGCCGCGATCACGATGTTTCGCTTCAAATTCTTTCTCAAGGTTCATCCCTCCGACTTTATCATGTTATGGATCACTATTCTGTCCGCGCCCAGCCCGGTATAACACCGCACCGCCTCCGTGATGTCCAGACGCACTGTGACGCTGTCCGCTCCTTGGCATACCACTGCCGCTCCGTTTTCTGACAGCAGAACCTTTACCTGCCCCACCCCTTCCATATAGGAGAGCAGCTCCTCCAGCCTCGCCTCCTCCGCGCTCTCCCCGCCGGACGCCTCGGACAGGGTCTGGCCCGACGGCCAAAGCAGCAGCGCCAGTCCCACGGCAGCCACCAGAAGCACATACTTCCACTGGCCCGCACGCTCCGCCAGAGCCTTCCATCGGTCACTCATCGTCCCTCCAGTCCTGCCGCTCCCGGGGGATGCCCAGCTCGGCTTCGATGACCGAGGACAGACCGGCGTCATACGCCCCGTCCACCGTCACCTGCCACGGATACCACAGCAGCTCCTCGCTGTCCCACCGGGCCGACAGATCGACGCCGTCTACGGCGGCGCCCTTCTCGGCCGCTTTGCCTAATATATATGCCTCCAGTTGTTCCTCTATGTATGTCCGATTGAGCATTTTTGTCTCTTCCTCCGCCTGCACTCTGATCTCGCCGGCCTGCATTTCATAGGCGGCCAGTCCCAGGGCCAGGGACGTCATATCCAGCTTCAGCACCGGCGACGCCACCGCCAGCGCGCACATCAGTCCGCAGGCCAGGCGGGTCACCTGCCGCACCCGGCCGGGCGGCGTGGCCGCCATAGCCATGGAGCTCAGCAGCGAAGCGGCCGCGATCCCAATGATCCACTGTCTCATCCTGTCACCGACTCCATAGACAGCACGATGGACACGAACAGCATAGCGCCGGCGCTTCCGATCAGCCCCAGGGCCATGCCGTAGGCCGTGCCGATGCTCCCGATGAATTTGGCCAGCCGCGTGTCCGCAAAGGGCTCCGCGATGCAGGACGCCGCCTTGAACAGCAGATAGTGCAGCCCTAGGCTCAGAAAGGGTCCCGCACACACGCACAGCACCGCCGCCAGACCAAACGCTCCCACCGCTCCCCGGAGCAGGGCCGCTCCCGCCAGATAGGTTTCCGCCGCGTCTGCCAAGACGGAGCCCACCACCGGAAGCGCCGCCGATATGGCGGTCTTCGTGAGGCTGCCGGCTACCTTATCGGCGCTGCCGGCAATCACCCCCGTCAAGGACAGGGCCAGTGTGAACACCGTGGTCAGCGCCGTCAGAAGCGTGGTGCAGGCCCAGCCGATGAGCTTTACCGGCCCGCCCAGCGCTCCGTTGGGCAGGGCGGCGTTGGCCGTGGCCGCCGCGACATAGGCGAAGATCATGGGCAGGATCATCTGTATGCCCACCGTCATCAGAATATCCAGAAACAGCGCCGAAGCGGTATAACGGGCCGCGCCGGCGGCACCGTGGCCACCGGCGGCGGCAGCGGCGGCGAGGCAGGGCAGCAGAGCCTTGGAAAAGTCCGACAGGTCCCCCAGCGCCGTCTGCACCTGGGCCAGGAAGGACCGCATATCTCCAGCGCAGGCGGCCATGATGGCCAGCGCGCCGCCCAAGAGCATATATTCCGGCGTCTTGCCGTCGATGCTGATGGCGGCCGCCACCGAGCACAACAGCGTCACCGCCAGAGCCACACAGGCGCTTCTGGCCGCCTGCCCCACCTGTTGAGAAAACGTCTCCTCGCACCACTGCCACACGCGCTGCCACAGCCCATTCCCATCCATGGCCTCCTGGACCGTGATATCGCCCATGATCTCCCGAGCCGCCTCCGGCAACGCCTGCTCCACCCCGTCGGTGTCCACGGCCAGCGCCGGCACAGACAGCAAAAAAATCATGGCCAGAATACACGCGATCATTCTCATGCCATTTCCCCGATCATGTCGAGCAGCGCCCGGATGAGGGGCAGGACCGTCACCATGGCGCAGGCCGTGCCGCACAGCTCCACCGACGAGGCTATGGCCCCCTGTCCCGCGTCCTTGCACAGGTCCGCCGACAGGCGCGTCACCACCCCGATGCCCACGCATTTGAGCACCGGGCTCACAATGGCAGAGCTCAGCCCCGTCTGCTCCCGCGCCATGTCCACGATCTCCGCCAGATCCCGGAACAGTTCCATGGC
This sequence comes from uncultured Oscillospiraceae bacterium, assembly GCA_964630255.1. Taxonomy (GTDB): domain Bacteria; phylum Bacillota; class Clostridia; order Oscillospirales; family Oscillospiraceae; genus CAJOIG01. The sequence continues at coordinate 12,170 of CAZVRP010000002.1, forward strand.
CAGCCCTGCGGCCAGCAGACTTATGGCGATGCTCAGTGCCAGCCCCAGCTCTGGCGCGGCATGCCGCAGCAGCACGGAGATCAGCGCCCCGGCCAGGCCCAGAGCGGCCGCCTGGATCAGCGCGTTCATCCCAGCTCAAACAGGTCCCGGATGAGATCAAACAGCCCCGCGATCCGCTGGACCAAAATGATCAGCACCACCACCAGACCCGCGATGGTCACCATCAGCGCCTGTTCATCCCGCCCGGAACGGCTCAAAAGCACGTTGAGAACCGCCACCAGTATCCCCACCGCCGCGACCCTGAAAATCAAATCTACTTCCATATATCCCTGTCCTCAGCCTCACATCAGGAGCACAGCCGCCACCGCGCCGCTGGCAGCGGAAAGGCCGATATATATCCGCCCTTTGTCCCGCACCGCCGCGCCGGCCTCGTCCCTGGCCTGTTCCATGTCCCGCAGGCAGACCGCCACCGCCCGCAGCTGCTCTTCCGTACCATACCGTCCCAATACATGGCCCAGAGGCAGCAGTATGGCCCGTTCGCGCCCCGGAAGGGGCCTCACCGCGTCATCCCATATCCCGGCAAACTCCCGCTCTCCCAGGCTCTCCAGACCTGTTTCCATACGGCGGCCCAGCGCCGCTCCGGCCCCCTCCGCCTGCTCCGCCAGCGTTTTGAACAGCGCCGGCAGCGGCGTGTGGAACCGGGCCAGCTCAAACTCCATCAGCGCCAGCATCCGGCACAGTTCCGAGCGGCGGACAGCCTGGGCCCGAAGGGCCTGCAGCGCCATCAGCCCCGCCAGGAGTCCCGCCGCCGTCAGCAGCGCCGCTCCGGTCAAACGCATGGCGCCGCCTCCACTGTATACAGCCGCTCTCCATGTCGGTTTTCCACCCACACCCGCCTCTGAAAGGCCCCGGCGTCCAAAAGCCGGCGGCACGTCCGGCTCTCCGGCTCTCCGCTCTCCCCATGTGCGGTCGCCAGCAGAAGAACGCCGCATCCCACCGCCTCCAGGAGCGCCCGGGCGTCTCCGGGCCCGGCGATCTCGTCCATGGCCACGATCTGGGGATTCATCACCCGCAAAAGCATCTCTATGCCTTCCGCCTTGGGAATGCCTGACATCACATCCGTACAGGGCCCCACATCGAACCGGGGCTCTCCGGCATAGGCGTCCGCGATCTCCCCCCGCTCGTCTGCCACCGCCAGACGGTAGCCCGCCTCCGACAGCCGCCGTATCAGCGCCCGCAGCAAGGTCGTCTTCCCCCCGCCGGGGGTGGATACGATCAGGGTGGAGCGAAATCCGCCCTCCGTGAGCGCCTCCCATACGCCGTCGGCGCAGCCGGGCACCTCCCGGGGCACCCGCAGAGCCAAGGATGAGAAATCCCGCATCCCCTCCGGACCGCTCCGACCCATGACAGCCGTGCCGCATACGCCCACCCGCACCCCGCCCGGGGCCGGCACGAATCCCCGGATGAGCTTATCTCCCGCCGCGTGGAGCGAGGCGCATGTGGCCGTTTCCAGCACGGAGCGCAGATCGTCCTCCGTCACACGGTCCATGCCAAGGCCGTATTCCCTGCCCCGTATGAGGGCCGTCATCCGGCGGCCCCGCCGCAGTCTCAGCTCCTCGCACGCTTCCCGCTCCTCCGCCGGCAGCCGCATCGCGGCCAGCCGAAGGGCCGGCGGCAGCAGCGCCGCAGCCGCCATATAACCGTCCATGGCCTCATCTCCTCACAGGACAAGTCTATTTGCCCGGGCCTCCCTTTATGCCTGCACACAGGATACCAGTATTCATAGACTATTCACACCCCATATATTGACATTGAACTTTGCTTTTGGTAACATATACAAATAAAGAATTTACTATGATTCTTGGAAAGGAGCAGTTCCTATCCCATGCGACAAATCCTGACAGGATACTGGGACAAGTACCGCAATTCCCTGTTCCTGACCCCTATTTTTGTGCTGCTGGAAACTGTTGTTACTCTGGCTCTGCCCACCATCATGTCGAACATCGTTGATGTGGGCGTAGCCAGCGGCGACCGGCAGTATATCATTGTTTGCGGGCTTTTGATGACCGGTCTCGCGCTGATGAGCGCCGTGTCGGGCTATTTCAGCACATGGCACGCCTCCCGGGCCTCCAACGGCTTCGGCTCCAATCTGCGGGTGGCCATGTATCACCACATCCAGGAGTTTTCCTTCGCGGACATCGACCGATTCTCCACCGCCAGTCTCATCACCCGCACCACCAGTGATGTGCGGCAGCTGCAAATGGCCGTGCAGCAGATGCTCCGCACCTTCATCCAAGCGCCGTTCCAGCTTCTGGTGGCGCTGGTCATCGTGTTTACCTACAGCTGGAAGCTGGCGCTCATCTATCTGGTGGCGGTGCCCGTCCTGTTTATCGGCGTCATCTCCGTCATGACCTTCGTGGATAAGATGTTCCTCATCGTCCAGCAGAAGCTGGACGCCATGAACGCCGATATCCAGGAGAACCTCATCGCCATCCGGGTGGTGAAGGCGTTCGTGCGCCAGCACTACGAGCGGCAAAAATTCAAAAAGACCAACGATGACCTGACCCGGGCCAACCTGAAGGCCGTGGGCATCATCATCGTCATGAGTCCTCTCGCCACCATCATCCTGAACGCCGTGACCCTGTGCCTATACTGGTTCGGCGGGCGCATGGTGGCCACGGGCGAACTCCAGTCCGGCCAGCTTCTGGCCGTCATCAGCTACCTCACCCAGATCATGATGAGCGTCATGATGTTCTGCATGGTGCTGATGCAGTACACCCGCAGCCGGGCCTGCGGCAAGCGTATCGCCGAGGTCTTGAACACCGTGCCCGACATCCAGAACAAGCCGGACGCAAAGCCGCGCACCATTGCCAGGGACCACGGAATGGTAGAGTTTCGGGACGTTTCCTTCCGCTACTCCAAGGCCGGCGCGGGCGAGGACGTGCTGAAAAACATATCCTTCACCGCCAGGCCCGGCCAGACGGTGGCCATCGTTGGCGGCACAGGCTCCGGCAAGTCCAGCCTTGTCAACCTGATCCCTCGGTTTTACGATGTGACCGGGGGCGCGGTGCTGGTGGACGGCATCGATGTGCGGGATTACCGCATAGAGGACCTGCGCACCGGCGTGGGCATGGTTCTGCAAAACAATATCCTGTTCACCGGCACCATCCGGGAGAACATCGCCTGGGGCAAGGCGGACGCCACTGACGAGGAGATCATCGCCGCTCTGAAAAGCGCCCAGGCATGGGATTTCGTCTCCGAAATGCCCCAGGGCCTCAACACCTATATCCACCAGGGCGGCACCAACGTATCCGGCGGCCAGAAGCAGCGGCTGTGCATCGCCCGGGCCATGCTCAAGCATCCCGCCATTCTCATCCTGGACGACAGCACCAGCGCCGTGGACTCCGACACCGAAGGCCGCATCCGGGACAGCTTCTCCCGGGATCTGGCGGACACCACCGTGTTCATCATCGCTCAGCGCATATCCTCCGTGGTAACGGCAGACATGATAATCGTCCTGGACGAGGGGCGCATCGAAGCCACCGGCACCCATGAGGAGCTGATGCGCACCAGTCCGATCTACAAGGAAATCTTTACATCTCAGGTAAAGGAGGCGCTGGCCGATGGCTGAAAAACAGAGCGTATTCTCCCAGCTGAAAGCCCGGCTGGCTGTGGACAACGTCGATGTAAACGACGAAAACATCTACAAGAACATCGCCCGGGGCCCCGGCCCCGGCGGCGGAAAAGATTTCCGCAAGCCAAAGGACACCAAGGGAACCTTGCTGCGCATTCTGAGTTATGCCGGCAAGAGCAAAAAGCTCATCATCCTCGTCGTTTTGATGATGCTCATCTCCACAGGCTGCACCCTGGTGGCCAGCTATTTCCTGCGGCCCCTTATAGACGATTACATCGTCCCCCTCATCACCCAGCCGGAAAAGGATTTTCTCCCGCTGCTGAGACAGCTTGGTATCCTGGCGTGCATCTACCTGGCCAGCGCCATCGCCACCTATTTCACCTCCCGCAGCTGCATGCAGCTGGCCCAGTGGTCCACCAACGCCATCCGCCAGGATCTGTTTTCCGCGCTGCAGGACCTTCCCATCACCTACTACGACCAGCACCCACACGGAGAACTGATGAGCCGCTTCACCAACGACGCGGACAACGTGCAGATGTGCCTGGAGCAGGGCATCGTTCAGTTCCTGTCCGGCATCATCACCTTTGTGGGCACAGTGGTGCTGATGGTGGTGCTCAGCTGGAAGCTGTTCATCATCACCGTCATCACCATCGTCCTCTCTGTTCTTCTGGTGAAGGGGGTCGGAAAATACTCCAAGATACTCTTCAAAAAGCAGCAGTCTTCCCTGGGCGTCATGAACGGCTATATCGAGGAGCTGCTTGACGGCCTGAAGGTCGTCAAGGCCTTCAGCTATGAGGAGCGGAGCAAGGCAGAGTTCGGCGAGCTGAACGACGAGTACCGGGAAAACGCCATCTTCGCAAACTTCCTGGGCGCCATCATCTTTCCCACAATGAACGCCGTCATGAACGTCTGTTATGCCGTCACCGCGGTCCTGGGCGGCTTCATGACCGTCATGGGCAGCTTCACCATCGGTTCTCTGGGCGTATACCTCAACTACATCCGCCAGGTGACCATGCCCATCAATATGATGAGCAACCAGGCCATCAACCTGTTCTCGGCCATCGCCGGCGCGGAGCGCATTTTCGCCGTCATCGACCATGAGCCGGAGCCGGACGACGGCACCGTCACTCTGGTCACCGTCAACCGGAGCGGGGACGGCGTCCTCACCGAGACCGGCCACGGCGAACGCACAGGCCTCTGGGCCTGGAAGATCCCCCAGGCCGACGGTTCCTTCGAATTCAGAGAGGTCATGGGCAATGTGCGGCTGGAGGACGTGCGGTTTTCCTATGTGCCGGATAAGCCGGTGCTCAAGGGCGTCACCGTATGGGCAAAGCCCGGCCAGAAGATCGCGTTCGTTGGCTCCACCGGCGCTGGCAAGACCACCGTCACCAACCTCATCAACCGCTTTTATGAGATCGACAGCGGCCGCATCCTTTTCGATGGCATCGATGTGAAGGATATCAAAAAGGCCGGTCTGCGCCGGAGCATGGGTATCGTGCTCCAGGACACCAACCTGTTCACCGGCACCGTCATGGACAACATCCGCTACGGCAAGCTGGACGCCACCGACGATGAGTGCATCCAGGCGGCCAAGGCCGCCAACGCCCACGGTTTTATCAGCCGCCTGCCTGACGGCTACAACACCATGATAAGCGGCAACGGTCAAAACCTGTCCCAGGGCCAGCGCCAGCTTCTGGCCATCGCCCGCACCGCCGTGGCCCGCCATCCGGTGCTGATCCTGGACGAGGCCACCAGCTCCATCGATACCCGCACGGAAAAGCTCATCGACCGGGGCATGGACGCTCTGATGGAGGGCCGCACCGTGTTCGTCATCGCCCACCGCCTGTCCACCGTCCGCAACGCCCAGGCCATCGTGGTCATTGAGCATGGCGAGATCGTGGAGCGGGGCAGCCACGACGAGCTTCTGGAGCGGCAAGGCCGGTATTATATGCTCTACACCGGCCAGAGTGAGCTGGATTGATGCTTTGAACATTTGTGCCGCACGACCCACCGTATTGTACCAGGCACTCAGCCCGGTCACCGAGCGCGGCAACAGGACCGAAAGGCGGTGTAACGTTGGACAGCTGGGAAAAACTCAAGGCCGACTGCGGCGGCTGCCAAAACTGTGAACTGGGCAGGACCCGGCATAACCTTGTGTTTGGCGTGGGCAATGAACACGCCGACGTGATGTTCATCGGCGAGGGTCCCGGCGAACAGGAGGACCTGCGGGGGGAACCCTTCGTGGGACCTGCGGGGCAGCTTTTGGACACCATGCTGGCAATCATCGATCTGGACCGGACAAAGGTGTATATCGCCAACATCGTCAAGTGCCGGCCGCCCAGAAACCGGGACCCGCTGCCGGATGAGCAGTCCGCCTGTATCGGCTGGCTCCACCGGCAGATCGCCCTGGTCGACCCAAAGATCATGGTCTTTCTGGGGCGCATCGCCGCCATGGCATTTATCAAGCCGGACTTTCGCATCACCCGGGAGCACGGGCAATGGTTCGATGTAGCCGGCCGCCGGGCCATAGCCATGTACCACCCCTCCGCCCTGCTCCGGGACCCCTCCAAGCGACCGGAGACCTTTGTAGACCTAAAGATATTGCAGCAGGAGATCAAAAAAACCTTATGATTGACTTACACCCCATCTCTCTGACCGACAAGTCCTGGATTGATGCCTGTGTCCTGGCAGAAAATTCCCCCAGCGCGGATTATAATTTCGGCAACATGTTCCTCTGGGATGAAACCTTCCACCAGCAGGTAGGCCGGCTGAACGGCCGTATGATCGTGCTCCCCTGCTATGAGGACGATCCTTTTTTCTCCTGGCCTGTCGGCTCCGGCGAGCTTCTGCCGGTCCTGGAGGAGATGCGCGCCTATGCCGGAACCCACGGTTTCCCTTTTGTCCTCCGGGGCGTGACGGCGGATCATCTTCCCATGGCGTGGGAGCTGTGGGGAGACACATGTACCGTCATGGAAGAGCGGAACCTGTGGGACTATCTCTATGCCGCGGAAAAGCTGGACACGCTCTCCGGAAAGCATCTGCACGGAAAGCGCAACCATATCAACCGCTTTGAGGCGGAAAACGACTGGCATTTCGCTCCTTTGACCCAGGCGGATTTTCCCGCCTGCCGGGTCATGCTGGACGAGTGGATGGACTCCTGCGGCGAGGATGAACGCGACGGCATCGACGATGAGTACCGGGCTATACGCCGGGCCTTTGAGCACTACGAGGACCTAGGCCTGGACGGCGGCGCATTGTGGGTTGGCGACCGGCCCGTGGCTTTTACCATGGGGGAGGTCATCAGCTCCGACACCTTTGACACCCACTTTGAAAAAGCGTATGCGGACATCAACGGCGCATACACTATGATAAACCGGGAGTTTGTCCGCTACATCCGGCGCAAATATCCAAGCGTCCAATGGATAAACCGGGAGGATGACACCGGCCGGCTCAGCCTCCGCCAATCCAAGCTCAGCTACCATCCGGACCGGATGGTTGAAAAATACAAGTTGGTGTTTGACAATGTCTGATCATATTCTGCGCCCATGGAAAGCGGATGATATCCCCCAGCTCACAGACCTGTGGCGCCTGGCCTTTGGGGATGACGAGGAGTATATCAATACCTTCCGGGAAATTTTTTTGAAAAGCGGCGGCTGCATCGTTGCCGAGGCGGACGGGAAGGTAGTCTCCGCCATGTATATCCTGGACGGTCCCACCCTGTACCCCTTCCGGCAGGAAAAGCTCTCCACCGCCTATACCTACGCCCTGGCGACCCTGCCTGAATACCGGGGCCGCGGCATCGGCACGGCAGTATACAAGGCGTGCGTCGCCGCCGCCCTGGAGCGGGCGGACGCCGCCTGCGTCCTGCCGGCGGAAAAAGAGCTCTCCCACTTCTATGAGACCGCCTCCGGCAGTACGCCTATCAGCTATGTGCGCCAGGCCCGCTTCATCCGGGAGGAGCTGCGGGTGACCGGACGGTGTATGACAGCCCGCATCACCGCTGCGGAGTACGCCCGCTACCGGGACATGGCCCTGGGCGGTATGCCCTACGCCTCCCTGCCGGACAGCTTTCTTGACCTGGAGGAATATTACACGGAAAAGACCGGCGGAGGGTTCTTCCTCACCGCAGAGGGCGTGGCCGCCGTGGAGATGGATGGCAACATCTGCCATGTCAAGGAGCTTCTTACCCCCGGCGGGGACGGCATGGCCTCCCTGGCAGGCGTGGCGGCCTTCTGCCCGGCCCGGGAATACATCGTCCGCTCCCCCGCTTTCCTGCGCGGCCCCGGCGAGGTACAGCCCTTCATGCTGGCGGCTCTGAAAAAGCCCGCCGCCTATCCCTTGCCGACCGATCTCTGGTGGGGGGTCGCTTTCGATTGATGCGTAAAGCCGTGTTTTTTGCGACTTGCGCAAATATTTCACGATATTTAATACTTTTGAAACAATCTTTCGCTTGCTTTTGTAACATCCGTTCTGTAGACTAATACTTGCAAGAGTCAGTTTCATCTTTTTCATTTTGTCCTCAATCCATAAGGGAACCGCCGGAACGATGTCGCAAGTTCCGGCGGTTTTCTTTTTTGGCTATTTGTAGTATACTGGGACCAACGAATCAGAGGTCGGATCATTATGAAAAGACTTGCCATAGGCATACTGGCCCACGTGGACGCCGGAAAAACGACCTTGTCGGAGGGTATGCTGTATCTCACGGGAAAAATCAAAAAGCTGGGCCGGGTGGACCACAGGAACACCTACCTGGACACCCACGACCTGGAGCGGGCCCGAGGCATCACCATCTTCTCCAAGCAGGCCATATTGCAGGCCGGAGACATGGAGATAACCCTGCTGGACACACCGGGGCATATAGACTTCTCCCCCGAGGCGGAGCGTGTTTTACAGGTGCTGGACTACGCCATTCTGGTCATCAGCGGCACAGACGGCGTCCAGGCCCACACGGAGACGCTGTGGGCTCTCCTGCGCCGGTATCGGGTCCCCGTCTTTCTGTTCGTCACCAAGATGGATGTGAACGGCGCGGACCGGGCCGCCGTCATGGCCGATCTGCGCAGCCGTCTGGACGGCGGATGCGTGGACTTCTCCCCCGCCCCGCCCGCTGTCCGGGACGAGGAGGCTATCGCCATGCTGGACGAGGCTGCACTGGACCGCTACATGGAATCCGGCGCCGTTCCCAGGGACGACATCGTCCGCATGATCCGGGAACGAAAGCTGTTTCCCTGTTTTTTCGGTTCGGGACTCAAGCTGGACGGCGTGGAGGCATTTCTGTCCGCCCTGGACCGGTATACCGCCGCGTCTGCCTATCCCGCTCCCTTTGGGGCCCGTGTCTACAAGATCGCACGGGATGGCACAGGGAACCGGCTGACCTATTTGAAGGTCACGGGCGGCAGTCTCTCCGTCCGTGCGCCCATGCGCTATCTGCCTCTTCACGGCCAGGAGCCGGTGGAGGAAAAGATCAGTCAGATACGCCTGTACTCCGGCATCAAATTCGACGCCGCCGACACCGTCCAGGCCGGCCAGGTATGCGCCGTGACGGGCCTGTCCCAGACCTGGCCGGGCCAAGGTTTGGGGGCGGAGCCGGACGGGGACGAGCCCTTCCTCACCCCGGTGATGGGCTACCGCATAGTCCTGCCGCCTGACTGTGACGCCCGGGTGATGCTTCCTAAGCTCAAGCAGCTGGAGGAAGAGGAGCCACAGCTCCATATCCTTTGGCAGGAGCGTCTGGGCCAGATACATGTACAGCTCATGGGCGCCGTGCAGATAGAGGTGCTCAAAAGCCTGATCCGTTCCCGGTTCGATGTGGATGTCGATATCGACGCCGGGCAGGTCCTTTACCGGGAGACCATCGCGGGTCCCGTGGAGGGCGTGGGCCATTTCGAGCCCTTGAAGCACTATGCGGAGGTCCATCTTCTGCTGGAGCCCGGGCCGCCCGGCTCCGGCATCGTGCTGGACACCGCCTGCAGCGAGGATGTGCTGGACCGGAACTGGCAGCGGCTCATACTCACCCATCTGGAGGAGAAGCGGCATTTGGGTGTGCTGACCGGCTCTCCCCTCACCGATGTGAAGATCACCCTTCTGACCGGACGAGCCCATGTGAAGCACACTGAGGGCGGGGATTTCCGCCAGGCCACCTACCGGGCGGTACGCCAGGGGCTCATGCAGGCCCAGAGCGTACTGCTGGAACCCTGTTACGCCTTCCGGCTGGAGGTGCCCGCCGCCCAGATCGGGCGGGCCATCAGCGATATACGGTCCATGGGCGGGACCCATGACAGCCCTGTCGCTGCGGAGGACCGCATGATCCTCACCGGCACGGCCCCCGTATCCTCCATGGGCGATTATATGGCTCAGGTAGCCGCCTATACCGGCGGCCGGGGCCGCCTTGCCTGCCATGCAAACGGCTACCGGCCCTGCCATAATGCCCAAGCGGTCATCGAGGCCATGGGCTACGACCCGGAGGCGGACCTGGAAAACACGCCGGACAGCGTGTTCTGTGCCCACGGCGGCGGCTTTCCGGTGAAGTGGGACAAGGTGCGCGAGTATATGCACCTGGAGAGCGGCCTGAAAGACCCCCCGCAGCCTCCGGAGGATGATACCGCGCCCCGGCTTCGCCGCGAAAATCTGAACATCGACGAAAAAGAGCTGGCAGCCATCATGGAGCGGGAATTCGGCCCCATCCGCCGGAAACAGTACGCCGCCCCTCAGGTGAACAGCGCCCCCGGCATCCAGTTCCAGGCCCGGAAGACCCGGGAGCACATCATCGTGGACGGCTACAACGTCATCTTCGCCTGGCCGGAGCTGAAAGCGCTGGCCGCCAAGGGCCTGGGCCTGGCCCGGACCCGGCTTTTGGATATGCTGGCCAACTACCAAGGCTATACCCAGTGCGACATGATAGCGGTCTTCGATGCCTATAAGGTCCCCGGCGGCCAGGGGAGCCGGGAAAACCAGGGGAATGTTCACATCGCCTATACCAAGGAGAACGAGACGGCGGATATGTACATTGAGCGGCTGGTGAACGATATCGGCAAAAATGAGACCGTGCGGGTGGTGACCTCCGACCGGCTCATCCGCTTGGGGGCGCTGCGCTCCGGCGTACTGCGCACATCCTCCTCGGAGTTCAAGGCGGAACTGGATCGGGTCCTGGAGCAGATATCCCAGGCCGTCAGGCGGTCACAGGAGCAATAATGGAAAAAAAGCTTGAAAACCGCATAGAGGAACTGGCCGCCCGGTGTGAAAAGACCAGCTGCGTCACCGCCACCGGCTTTCTCACCATGGCCGAGCAGATGGACGTGACCGTCTGGGCAAAGCGGCAGACGGATGTGAAACTGTGTTTCCACGGGGGCGATACCGCCTGCGAACGAAAGGCCGCCTTCTTCCTCCCCTACTATATGGAGGCGGAGGACCTGGACGCCGGGGAGTATATCCGCGCCGTGAAGGTGACCGCCTACTTCGGTGAGCCATCCCACCGGGACTATATGGGCGCGGCTCTGGGCCTGGGCATCCGACGGGAATGGCTCGGTGACTTCCGGGTCCGGGGGAGCACAGCCTATATCTTCTGCCTGCCCTCCGTGGCAGGGCTTCTCACCGACGAGCTGACAAAAGCCGGGCGGGTGAGCGTCAGGACCGTCCCCTGCTCCCTGGCTGATGTGCCCGCGCCGGAGAGGAAGGTGAAAAGGCTCACTTTCACCGTCAAAAGCCTGCGGCTGGATGCGGCGGCCGGCAGTATGTTCGGCCTGTCCCGCACCGCCGCGGCAGAGCTTATCCGGGCAGGGGCCGCAAGCCTCAATCACGTCCTATGCCAGCATGTGGACGCCCCCATCGGTGAGGGAGACGTGATCTCCCTTCGGGGGTACGGCAAGGGTGCAATCATGAAGATCGGCAGCAAATCCCGTAAAGACCGGACCTTTGTCGAGGCAGAGATATATCTTTAGGACTTTACCTGTCCCTCCGATTTGCCGTAACGGCCCGGGAAGAAAACTTCCCGGACCGTATTTTTTTCTGCGTTCGGCGCAAACTAAGGCCATGGAAACAAAACGATTGGGAAATCAGACCGTCCATCTCGCGCTTCAGCCGGGCATCGCCGCGGCTGCCTGCGTCGGCGGCAAAAAAGAGGGCCAGGGTCCACTGAGGAAATATTTTGATTATTTGAGCGACGACTCCCGCTTCGGCGCCAGGAGCTGGGAAAAGGCGGAGAGCGCCATGCTGAAGATGTGCTACTCCATCGCCTGCGACAAGGCGAAAACCGCGCCAGGGGATGTGGAATATGTGTTCTCCGGTGACCTTTTGAATCAGTGCGCCGGGTCCGCCTATGCCATGCGGGAGTGCGGTGTGCCCTATTTCGGGCTCTACGGCGCCTGCTCCACCATGGCGGAGGGGCTGTCCCTGGCCGCCATGCTGATCGACGGCGGCTTTTGCGATATCGCGGCGGCGGCCACCAGCTCTCATTTCTGCTCCGCCGAGCGGCAGTACCGCTATCCCCTCCAGTATGGCAGCCAGCGGCCGCCTACGGCCCAGTGGACCGTGACCGGCGCGGGCGCGGCCATATTGAAAGGCGATGGTCCCGCCCCTTATGTGACCCATATCACCACCGGCGCCATCACCGACGCGGGCGTCACGGATATGAACAACATGGGCGCGGCCATGGCCCCCGCGGCCTATGACACCCTGGCCGCCCACTTTGAGGACACCGGCCGGAGTCCGGACTACTATGACGCTATCGTCACCGGCGACCTGGGCGTGGTAGGCTCCGACATCCTGCGAGATCTGTTTATGAGAGACGGCGTCGATCTGGGCCTCCGGTATATGGACTGCGGACGGCTCATCTACTCCATCGAGAGCCAGGACGCCCACAGCGGCGGTTCAGGCTGCGGCTGCTCTGCCTCCGTCCTGTGCGGCCACCTGCTCCATGGGATGCTGGAGGGCCACTGGAGCCGTCTGCTGTTCGCCGCCACCGGCGCCATGATGAGCCCCACCACCAATCAGCAGGGCGAGAGCATCCCAGCCATCTGTCATGCGGTAGCTCTGGAAAATACCCGATGCTGAAATCGGAGGTGGAATGTTGACATGAACGATACTTTGATGAGCTTTTTAAAGGCCTTTCTTGTGGGCGGGGGGCTGTGCCTTATCGGCCAGCTTCTCATCGACCTGACGAAGCTGACGCCCGCCCGCATCCTCACCGTATATGTGGTAGCCGGCGTGGTCCTGGGGGCCGTCGGCCTATACCAGCCCTTTGCCGACTGGGCGGGGGCCGGCGCCACTGTTCCGCTGACTGGTTTTGGGAACCTTCTGGCCAAGGGTGTGCGGGACGCCGTGGCCCAGCACGGAGTGATCGGCGCTTTCACCGGCGGCTTTACTGCCGCAGCGGGCGGCATCTGCGCGGCAATTTTTTTCGGCCTCATCGTCGCGCTTGTGTTCAAGAGCAAGGAGAAATACTGATATAAAAATCCCAGGAGGAGCGGCAAGCTCCTCCTGGGGTCGTGTTTTTAAGCCTTAGGCTCCTCCGCCGCAGGCGTCTCCACCTCGGAGGCGGCGGCCTGGGCGGCGTCGGCGGCAGTCACGGGGGCCTCCGGCGCGACCTCTGCGGCGGCAGGCGCGGCGGGCTTCTCCTCCTCATTGAAGACCACCAGATCGTCCTCCACCTTTTTGCCGGCGTTCTCATCGATGTTCAAAACCTTCATGGCCTTTTTCTTGGCCTTACGCCACAGCACACCGGCGACAGCGCCGCCGGCCACCACCACGCCCACCACAGCCTGGATGGCGAAGGTGGTCACGGAGGGGTCTACATAGGCGTGGGCAGGCATCATGAGGATGGCGCTGAAGCAGACCATATAAAACAGGGTACGGAGAGTTTTCAATGGTTCGTCCTTCTTTCTTAAATTATGAGTAGTATAACATCGGCGTAAAAGTTAATCAAGGAAAATCTTCATAGCTTTTGTCCAGCGCCCTCAATTCCGCCAGGGTGTCGATCTCGACGATATCCCCGGGGGCGCACAGCCGCGCCCGAACGGCGTACTGATCCGGGTATAGGTTCAATGGCACCTGCTCAAAGAAGATATCCCGGCCTCCAGGCGCATTGAACGCTTCCCGGATATGACCTGCCAGTCGGGCGCCGTCCGCAGCCGTCCAGTAAGACAGCACGAACATCTGACAGCAGTCCTCTCCGCCCTTTTGCACGGACCGGATGCGGCCTTCTCCGTCCACGGTGAAGCACCAGTCGTCAGTGCGTTCCACCGGCAGGGCCAGAAAGTTGGACTCATACTGGTATTTGGTGATGAGTCCGGGATCAGACAGCAGCAAATCCGCCTCCATCACATAGGCGTTTTGCAGATGCTCCGCCGCCAGCAGCGTGGAGTAAATGGCGTTGGTCCGGGCGTACAGGCCGTTTTCAATAAATTGCACGGTCGGGTATTTTTCCAGCAGGACATTGAACATCTCCGCCTTATAGCCCCGGACGATGTATATCTCCTCAATGCCGGCGGCCGTCACCGCGTCCAGCAGAGAGTCGATGATGCGCCTTCCATGCACCGTCACCAGAGGCTTGGGAATCCGCTCTGTCAGAGGCGCCATGCGGCTGCCAAACCCGGCGGCCATGAATACGGCCCGCCGCACCCGATAAGGCTCCAGCGCCGCCAGCTCCGCCTCTGTGGCCAGGCCAAGCCGCTCTTTTCCCGTCAGCCGGTCAAACTCCGCTCTCGTCATACCGCCGCCTCCCCATAATGGGCCATGCGCTCAAGGCTGTCCCGGGCGTAGGTGACGCCCAACAGAGCATAGTCCCGGTAAAAGGCACGGCTATCTGGCTCCATCTTTGCCTTGAACACGCTCCAGGCGCCCCACATAATGGCCACGGCGGCACAAAAGCCGAAAAGCTCCCTGCACTCACCGGCTGTGGGCTCCCGGTCCAGATACATCCCCAGCAGCTTCACGCAGGCGGCCTCGTCCAATTCTCCGTCATGGCAGAAGTCCCCCAGGTCCTCCATGGGCACGCTGACGGCGGCGTACTCCCAGTCGATCAGAGCCGGGGTCCGGCCCGCCGGAAACAGAAAGTTGTGGGGCAGGCTGTCCCCATGGACCACCTGGAATCGGCTCTCGTCCTCATAGAGCTTTGAGCAGGCGGCAATGACCGTCTCACGCACGTTCCAGAAATCACGGGGATAAAACTCGTTTCCATCCACCCTCTCCACACACTGGATGTAGTACGTCAGCCGGTCCAGAGCCGTATTGCGCTTTTCTCCCCGCAGACGCAGCCCATGAAACCGGCGCAAAAGCGCCATCGCGCCGCGCAGCTCGCTTTCATCAGATGTATCGACCACATGGCAGTCCGGCCAGTACTCCGTTACACGCACACCTGTATCCGGGTCAAAATAACATATAATATCCGTGATGTTCTCATGCCGCAGCCGCGCATACAAGGCGCACTCCGCCCGGCGGTCGCAGAACATTTCCGTGCCCCGGCCGGGTACCCTGAGCAGATAGTCGCCCTGGTCCGTGCGGAACACATATGTATCGTTGGATATGCCTCGGCCCGGATTATCATAGGCGTCCAACACACTGTCCGGGGACATATCCATCACCTGAAGGAACAGCTCCGTTATCTCTTTATTCACTCCCATGGACAAGAACCTTTCCTCAGATGAACGCCCTGCGGAACAGGCGGTTCCATACGCTCCGGCACAGCAGTCCCAGCGCGCCGCAGGTCTTTCCTTCAAAAAGCCTGCCCGCCAGGTATAGGGCCTTGACCCGGATAGCGCCGATATCCTCCGCCGTGAGAGGATCGCCGTCCAGGACCACAAAATCCGCGATCTTTCCCACAGTCAGGCTCCCCCGCTCCTTCTCATCAAAGCTCATATAGGCGGGGTTGTAGGTGATCATCCGCAGGGCGTCCAGCCGGTCAAGCCTCTCATCCGGGTCTGGATGACTGGTGGAGCAGGCCATGGCCCGCAGAGGGTCCGGCCTGGTGCACGGCCCGTCCGATCCGTCCCCCATCACGATGCTCAGCCTGCTGAGGCTCCCCAGGGGGTTGAGTCTGGCCGCCCGTTCCGCGCCCAGGATGCGGTCCAAATATTCCTGTGGCTCCTGCTTCCAGTATATAAAGGGCGACTGGACCGCCAGGCACAGCCCAAGCTTCTTCACCCGCTCCATCTGGTCCGGGTGGATCATGCAGGCGTGAATCATCACATGCCGGGCGTCGGTCCATGGCTTGTCCGCCATGGCCGCCTCATAGGCGGTGATACACTGCTCCACCGCCGCGTCGCCGATAGCATGCATGGATATCTGCAGGCCCATCCGGTTGGCCCGGACGGCGAAGTCGCTCACCTGCTCCTGGGTGTAATAGAGTATCCCCTTGTTCTCCGGGTCGTTGGCATAGGGCTCCAGCAGCGCCGCATCCTCCGATCCGAAGCAGCCGTCCAAGGCCAGCTTGAAGCATCCCCCTACCCGGGGCAGCTTGCGTTTTTTTACCGCCTCCAGATCCATGGTCTGGAAGAAGATACGGTATGCCTGGGGCAGACCCGGCGCCAGAATGTTTATCATATCCACATCCAGGTCCCCGGGATAGCCTACGCCCTCCACGTTGTGAACCAGACCGATGCCCTTCTCCGCCAGAGCCGCAGCCCCCTTGGACAGGCCCCGCACCACGTCCATAATGGGGATCTTGGCCGTGACCTCGTTGACGCCCTTGAAAAAGGCGTTCTGATACAGCCAGCCTGTCTCGGCGTCGCAGCCCGGATCGGACTTGACCTCATCGGACAGCATGGCCAGCATGGCGCTGTTGCACACGGCCGCGTGTCCGTCGTACTTCATGACCACCAGAGGACGGTCCGTCCACTTGTCCATGTCCTTCCGCTCCGGCAGACGCCCCTCCGCCACCGTGTGGGCGGAGCAGCCGTAGCCCATGAGTACTCTGGCCTTGGGGTGGGCGACGGCATAGGCGTGGACGATGGACGCCGCCTCGTCAAAGCTGGCGGCGTCCATGAGATAAAAGGTCTGCTCAAAGGTGCACAGGGACTCAAAGTGCATGTGGGTGTCTCCAAAGGCAGGAGTCACCACAGTCCCGCCCAGATCAACGCGCCGGGCGCTCTGATACCGCGCCGGAACGTCGTCAGCCTCCCCCAGCCAGACAATCCGCCCCTTTTTCACCGCCATGGCGGTGAAAAACCGATTCTCCGGTTCGCAGGAGATGAACCTCGCATTGGTATAAAGCTCCATGCCGCTATCCTCCCTCAGCCGATATGTATCTGCTCCAGAGCGTCATACAGCGCCTGGTTGTCCGTCTCGTCCCGGACGGCCAGACGGATGAAGTCCCCGCCGCCGAAGCCGTTTTTTGCTGACAGGTCCTTGATGAGCAGATCGTTATTTTTCAAAAGCATATTGGCCAAATCCTTGGAGCGTATGCCCTCCACCCGGCACATGATGTAGTTGGCCTGCGAGGGATAGGGCTTCAAAAAGGGGAAGGAGGCCAGTTTTTCCGCCATCTTGGTCCGCTGGCGGACGATCTCGTCGCAGGCCGCCTCGTAATGGGCGGCGTACAGACCGTAGATCTGGAAGAAATACTCACCAAAGGAGTTGATGTTCCAGATGGGCAGCAGACCGCGCAGTTTCTCCATCCAGGCCCGGTCGGCGCAGGCGGCCACACCCAGCCGCAGGCCGGGGACGCCATAGCTCTTGCTGACGCTCTTGATCACCATCATGTTGGGGTATGTTTCCAGGATTTCATTGTCCAGCAGGGTGAACCGCATCGGTCCTTCAGCAAAATCCACGAAGGACTCGTCCACCACGAACCTCGTCCCGTACTCCCGGCAGATCTCCGCCAGCTCCAGGACCTGCTCCCGGGTCAAAAACGCGCCGCTGGGATTGTCGGGATTGATGATGACCAGCTCGTCCATCTCCCGGGCGGCCCGGCGAAGCTCGTCCATGTCGAAGCGGTAATCATGGGCCGCTCCGTTCAGGGGGACGATCTCACACTTGGGGAAGCAGCGGATATACTCGTTGAAGGCGGGGATGGAAATGGCCATGCGCCCTTTGACCGTCCGGCCCAGGGCATTAATGAGCTCGGCGGCGCCGTTGCCCGCCAAAAGATAGTCCTCCTTCACCCCGAACATCTTCCCCGCCACCAGCTTCTGCACATACATACCAGAGGGGTAGTCCGTCAGGAGGGTATGGAAGAAATACTCCATCTGCCTGACCATTTTGGGAGGTGGAAAATAGGGATTGACCAGATAGCAGAAATCCTTCAGGCCGTTGAACCGCCAATAGCCTCCAAAGTGGAGTTCATAGGCCCGGAGCCGGTCCTCGTCGGCGGCGAAGAGGGTATTGGCGATGTCCAGGTCCTGCACATCGTCGATCTCATACCATTTCATATCCCCCATCTCAAACGCCTTGAGTCCGGCGAAGGGCAGATGGGCCAGGGCCTTGAGGACCATCTCATAGTATTGGTTCTCCCCATAGGCGCGGATGTATGCTTCCATGAACGGCAAATACTGCTTCCGGGAGAACGCCCGGCTGAATTTATAGACGTTCACCGTCTTATAGTACTGGTCGGCGCTGTCGAAGCGGAAATCCTTTTTCTCCACGAACTCCCGGATGACGCCGTCCTCCCCCACCAAAGTCATGGTGCCGTCCATCCACTGCTCGAACTTGGCCACCGCCACCATATTGGGTTCCGGCGCGTCCACCATGCGGCGGATGAGCGACCGATCATAGATCAGGTCGGATTCCAGCAGGATGGTATCATCCCGGGCCAGCTGCTCCCGGGCCAGATACAGAGAATAGATATTATTGGTGCTGGCATAGTCCGGGTTTTCCACGAATTCCAGCTCAAAATCCCCCAGCTTCTCCCGGGCGAACGCTTGCAGCTTCTCGCCCTCATAGCCTGTCACGATGACGAATTTATGTATGCCCGCCAGGCGCAGCGCGTCCGCCGCATGCTCCAGCAGCGTCTGTCCGCCCACCTTCACCATGCACTTGGTCTGACCGTCCGTATAGGCGCCCAGACGCTTGCCCATGCCGGCCGCCAGCATCAATGCCTGCATATCATCCGCTCCCCTTTCATCAATCTTCCCGGAGCAAACGGGCGTACAACCCTAAAAAATCGTAGCCCATCCGCCGGTGCAGAGACAGGGTGTTCTCATTTTCCGCCCCCAGAAAGGCAAGTCCGCGCTTTCCCTCCCGCAGCACCAGATTCCATGTACTGGCGGTGATGGCCCGGCCCAGTCCCCTGCCCCGGAGCTCTGTATCCGTGACCAAGCCGCTGATGACGGCCAGCTCCTCCGTCTCCGCGCTGGTGGCGTTGGTGGCCACCAGGCGGCCTGTCTCGTCCCGCATGACGAACAGGCGGCCAAAGCCGGTCTTCAAGCGGTCCGTGAGCTGCTGACACAGGCTCTCATAGGTGTAGACGCTGTTATAGATCGGCTCCTTCATCATCAGAGCCGCGATCTCCGGCACATCGGCCATGCCCGCCTGCCGCACGGCCAGGTCGGACCTTCCGTCCATCAGGCGGCTGGTGGTGATGATATGGCTCAGCTCATAGGCGTACGTATCCTTCGTCTTTCCCAGCAGCTTGTCGATCGTCGCCTGAGAACCGGTGACGCACTTGGGCCGCAGCTCGTCTATCAGGCCCAGGGCGTCGCGCCAAGGGAACTTGTCCCGGCTGTAGAGATGCAGAGTGTCAAAATACCGGTAGGCCACGCCCTCGATCTCCTCGCCGTCCCCGCTGATCCAAAGGCCCACATCCGGACCCTGTGCGCCGCATTCCAGCAGGTCCATATAGAGATAGAAGCACTGGAACTTGCCCTCGCCTATGTACTCCACCACCTGGGGGATATAAGAATCGTCACATTTGATCGTCACGGCTCAGATTTCCCTTTCCTTCTTTTGATTTTCCAGCATCCGCCCGATGAGGTATTGGGCGGCGCATTTTCCGCTCTCGCCGAAGTTATATATCCGCTCCCGGCGCACCTGCTCCAGCGTCTCGGCCCACTCCCTGCGGCCGGACACCATGCCGTCGGCGGTCGCCGCCGCCTTTTTCCGGACCTCTCCCGGCTCCAGGGCCACGCCGATGACGCTCCGTATCTTCGCGTCCGGGGCGCACCGGGCGATGTCCTCATCGGACCAGTCCTCGTTCACCCGCTTCTGAGGGGTGTTGATGAACAGCACCGGCTTTTTCGTCGCCAGGGCGTACTCATAGCCGATGTTGGACCAATCCGTCACCAGCACATCCGCCGCGAACACCGTCTCATTGGAGCTGAAATTCAGCTGGAAACGGAAGCGGGCCGCGTCATAGTTCCTGCAGTCCGCCATGAGCTTTTCCAGCCGCTGGGGGAAGCGGCGTATGTACTGGGGATGAGGCCGGACCGTCACATCGTATCCCGCAGCCAGAAGGGGCTCCGCCAGATCGGCGAGGCAGCTCTCCAGAATGTTCCCCGCCTGCCAGGAGGGCGCGATCAGCACCGTCTTCACAGCGTGCACGGTCTTTTCCATCCGGTCATACTCCGCCGCCATGTTATCCACCACGCCATAGCCGCAGGGCACCAGCTTCTGGTCGGGCAGGCCGTATTTTTCGTTGTAGCCCCGCATCTCCACGTCGAAGCCGGGCGTGGGGGTCAGCAGGGTGTCGAAGTGGTCCAGCGCGCCCTTGCGCAGCGTCACAAGGCCGGAAAAGATGCCGTGGAACACATACACGTACTCGATGTCCTTGCGGACGTAGCTGCGCTTATAGTGATAGGTGTTCAGATCCGGCATGGTCATCAAAACGATGTCCGCGTCCATCTTCATGAACAGGGTGATGAGCCGCCGCTCGCCGATATAATAAGGCTGGATACGCGGCTCCTTTTCCGCGATGGCGAATATCTGATCTTCCGGGTCGCTGGTGACATAGTTTATCACCACGTTCGTCCGGGCCAGCAGCGCCTCGATGATGTTCTGGAAATATTTATAAAAACCGCTGGCCTCGGAATAGAACACCAGCCGCTTGTTGGCCACGGAGAAGAACCGCTTGTAATCGGCCTTCTCCCGCTTTTTCAGTTCTTTTGTCTGGGCCTGTCCAAACTGATCCAGATCCGCCAGCTCTTTCCGGCTTTGTTCCAGCGCCTCATAGTCCACATACTTTTTCGGCGGCATGACGGCGTTGCAGGCCAGCTGCACCAGGATGGAGAACAGGTTGGAGAATATCCAGTACAGCGCCACGCCTGTGGAAACAAAAATACCCAGCACAAAGGATATGCCAACGGATACGCCGTTGGTGGACATCTGTTCCGCCCGGCTCTGCTCCCGCTGGAGGGGATTGATCCGGTTCTGGGCAAAGCTCAGCACAATGGCCGCCAGGCCCGCTCCCAATGGCATGAGCCAGGTCCAGCCCCCGTCCCGGCAGGGGATGAGGCCCAGCTTGGGCGCCGCGCCGGAGTCAGTGATGGTGTGGATGACCCCGATGAGTCCCAGAAGGATGATGATCTGGATGACCAGGGGGATCATGCTCAGAAGGGGCCGGTAATGGTGGCGCTTGTACAGCGCCGCCTGCTCGTCTCCGATGCGCTCCCGGTCGCCGTAATACTCCGCCTTGATGCGGTTCACATCCGGCATGATGGACACCATCTTCAGGCCGTTGGCGTTGGTCCACAGGGACACAGGCATCAGGATGATCTTCGTCAGCAGCGTGAACAGGGCGATCGCCGCCACATAGTTGGGTACCAGGGCGTAGCACCAATCCATCACATAGCCCAGGATACCCGCCAGAAAATCGATCATTCGTTCATCTCTCCGTTTGCGCCATTAATAGAAGGAGTCATACAACGGCTCAATGGCGTCGGCCACGCCATAATAATACCAGTACCGCTCCTTGCTCATGATGGTATCCCGGTCGCCGTCATAGCGGAAAGTGCCGAAGACGTTGTACCGCTCGACGCCGTTGGCCTCCGCATCCCACTGGTCGATGTTGCCGATCCACTCCACCTCCGGGTAGCTGCGCATGTATCCCCAGACAGAGGTGGTGCGCATGCGGTGATCACCCTCCTCCCAATCATAGACGGTGGTGCCGTCGCAGTAATCGCTGTAATCCCCGCCCACCAGGGACAGGATGGTGGGGATGATATCCCCCTGGGCCACGGGAGCGCTGGTGGTGGTGAATTCCTCAAAGGTCTGGCCGGGCAGCTTGATGAGGAAGGCCGCCTGGAAGCACTCAAAGTATCCATGGTCGGCGGATATGATGATGGTGGCGTCGTCGTATACGCCGATCTGCTTCAGCTGGTCAAAATATTCCTCCAGGGCCAGAAGATAGCCGTGGAGCTGGTCCTCCCGGTTGGTCTCGTCCTCATCGCAGAGGTAGCCGTCATAGTCCACCACATAGGGGAAGTGAGCGCCCTGCATGTGATACCAGTTGAAGACCTTATGGTCATCGGTGAGGGTCAGCCCCTCCTCCTGGAGCGCCTCATAGAAGTCATAGTTGATGCGCAGCTTGGTCACGCCCTGATAGGCGGAGACATCCACGATACCGCCGGTAGAGACGCAGAAAGGATTTTTCAGGATAGTAGGCATATAGCGGTACAGGGACATATCTATCAAAAACTCAAAAAACTGAGGCGTGATGACCAGATCCCCGGCCTCCACGATATTATCAGCCTTGCCCAGCATGTTCTCCGCGCCCAGGGCGGCGTAGTTGGACTCCAGGAACAGGTTCACCTGATACCCGTTTTCATGGAGCGTGTCATAGAAATTGTCGGCCTTCTCGCTGTGCCAGGCGTTGTATACCGCCTCCCTGGTGGGCACGGTGAGGTCCAGCTCATTGCCGGTGAGAAGGTACATCAAAGACGGGAAGGTGAAGGAGTACCGGGAGGACATGTTATCAAAATACAGAAAGTCCTTGAACACATCATAGAAGTGGGGGTCCCGCTCCAGCGCCTCCTCAAAGATGAGGGGAGAAAGCTGGTCAAGGGTCAGCACCAGGATATTTTCATCGCTGGAGAGGGTAAACTGCTCCTCCCCGGACAACTGGTAGTTGGGGACACTGTCGTCCTTGGGCACCCAGGTGGTCGCAAGGCTGACTCCCTGGGCCACGACCAGCGCTGCGCAGACGATGAAGCCGGCCGTACGCATGATATCCGGGAAAAACCAACCCAATGCCATGATCGCCAAAATACATATAGTCCATATAGCCAGGTTCTTATAGGCCGCCGGCGCATCGCCGCGCCAGTCGAACTCCGTACCGTCCAGTGTCCCCAGGTCGCCGTTGAGCAAAGCGCCCTGGAAATAGAAGAGCACAGAGATGCCCAGCAGCAGAGCAAACGCCAGGCGGTGGGCCTTGCCGGGGATGAGGGCGAACACCGCCGCAATCACGACAGACGCCGCAACCGTCACCCACGCAACGGAGAACAAAAGATCTCCGGCGGCGAAGGTCAGATACATCTGGTTGGCGTTCACGATATCCAGCGGGCCGAAAAACACACCTGTAAAGCACAGGAAAAACGCGGGAACGAGCAGCGTCAAAAACCGCTTGAGCCACCCTTTCCAATATCCGCCCCTTACCTTTTTCTCCTCCATGGGACTATAAACCTCCCTGTTGACTTTTTCTTTGTAGCCTTGGCGCACATCATAAACAAATAGTAATATTTTTCGCTTTGCATACGACACACATTATACTACTATTTTACAACATTAAAATAATATCATGATTTTTCGCGGATTACAACCTATTTTATGACAGTGCGCGATTTCCGCCGTTCTTCCGGGGGCAAAATGGGGGATTTTTGCAGGCAGGCAAGATTTTTCATCCATACGTGAACTTACCTATTGACGGATGCCGGGAAAAAATTTATAATTTCTTCATGAAATCTTAATGTTGTGGGGCGCAGCTTATGTCGCCCCGCAGCTATGTACAAGGAGTGTTCACCATGCCGACTCTCGCCGCACCGCTGCAAGCACCCGCTCCCGCCGCCAGAAAGCGCTGGTGGCGGGCCGACAATATCCGCTGGATATTGCTTTTCAACGTCATCGCGGAGCACATGCTCACCCAGACGGACATCACCTACAACTGGCTGGTGACCGTGCTGGTGTGCTGGTCCCGCATGATAACCATGCCCGCCTTCTGCTTTTTGTCCGGGTACTTCTCCAAGAAAGGCGATAAGAGCTATCAGAGCGCTATTTTCGACTTTTTGATACCATATATCATCTTTGACACTCTGTTCGCGGCGATATTCGGCAGCTCCTCGCCCAACATCTTCTCCCCCACCTTCGCCTACTGGTATCTGCTTTGCATGTTCTGCTGGAAGATCATGACCAAGGCCCTGCAGCAGATCAAGTACATCATCCCGCTGAGCATCATTGTGGCCCTGCTTGTAGGCGGCCTGGACGATGTTGACCATTTCCTCAGTCTGAGCCGGACCATCGGTTTCCTGCCTTTCTATGTGGTGGGCATGAAGATGAGCCGGGAGGACGTGGCCAAGCTGGAGAAGCTGCCCAAGCTCCCTGTACTGGCGGTGACCCTGGCTGTGATGGCGGTCTGGGGCTGGCTGAATGTCAAGGAATACTTCCACATCGATTTTTACTACTACTGGATGCCCTACAGCGGGGACGATACCTACTGCTATACCTTCTGGTACGGCTTCATGCTCCGGGCTCTTGGCTATGTGGTCAGCGGGCTTTTGATCGTTTTTCTGTTCTGCATGGTGCCGGATAAGTCCCTGCCCGTCATCCGGGACGGCGGCACCCGCACCATGGTCCCCTATCTGCTGCATACATACTTCATCATGAACATGAAATACCTTTACAGCTTTGTGCCCGCCCTGAACCACTGGTTCATCACCATCCCCATCGCCCTGGCCATGGGCGTGTTCCTGCTGTGGCTGCTGGGTCTGCCGGCACTGGACGAGCTATACAAGGACCTGATGAAGTTTATAAAAAAGCTCCTTTACAAGGAGCCGGAAAAAAACTGAACGCCTGGACGCAGAACACGGCCGCTCCCCTTCCTGGGGGCGGCCGTGTTCTTATCCCGACATTCTTATCGCAAATATCAGGTCTTCTCTCCGGTCGGAGCCTCGTCCCGGTGGAAACGCACGGCGCCGGTGCGGTCCAGCGCTACCATGATGGCGGGGATGAGGATCAGCTGCAGGACAATGCCCGGAATGGCGGTCAAAAACGCGCCGGAGACGAACATCTGCCACGTGAACGCCTCGCCGCCCACGCCGCTGAGGATCGCCCGGGCCGCGGCCCAAACCACCCGGCCGCCCAGCATGGCGGCCACAAGGGCCTTATACAGGGTCCGCAAACACTGCCAGCGGGAACGGCTGTATAAAAAGCCCGCGATGGAACCGTAGGCCGCCAGCTCGAACGCCATGGCGATGGCCGTGGGGTAAAGGACCGGCATACCGAACAGAAGCGACCTCAGCAGCGGCGTGATAAAGCCCAGCACAAGCCCATACTGCCAGCCGCAGATGAGGCCGCACAGAAACACGGGAAAGTGCATGGGGCAGAGCATATTGCCGATCTGAGGTATCTGCCCGGTGATGAACGGAAGAACGAGGCCGATAGCCAGGAACATAGCCGAAAGGACAAGATTTTTGGTGCGGTGCTTCATATTCATGCTTGGTTCTCCTTATCAAAAGTCATTGATCGCCGTCCTTCTGGTCGGCCGTGCCTTCCTGGCTTTTTTACGGAGCGCCTGGGGTATGAGCCTCCCCTGCCGCCTTCCTGACGGCGGGAACCGCTTTAAGGGAACAGTCTGCTCGTGTTGATTATAATGCTGTCCGCCCCGGTTTGGCAAGAGCGAAAATACATCTCCTCCATAGGAATCCATATATCCTGAAACGCCTGGAAACGCGTTCCCTCCCGTCTCATCAGCCGGCGGCGCTGCACATCGCTTCCGCAGGTGAGAAATATCTTCACATCATACAGATCCGCGAGGCGGGGATGGTGGGAATAGCTGCCCTCTATCACTGTTAGCGGGCGCGGCGGCACGGTCACGGACGTTTTGCTCCTCCACGGACGGTAATCCACCGGCTGTCCCTCGCGGGCCGGGAGGAGCACCTCCCGCCGGACGCGGTCCAGGTCCATATTCCCCGCCGGGATATTCTCCCAATCGGGGTCGCGCCGGTCAAAGGGCATATAAAAATCGTCCATGTGGAAAACCCGGCAGGAAAACCGCGCCTCCATGGCGGCGGCCAAGGCCGTCTTTCCGCTGCCGCACCGGCCGTCGATGGCGGCGATCACCGGCGTCCCCGCCGTCAGGGCGGCCTCCACCGCCGCCATGGCCGGAGCAAAGCCCTCCCCGTTCATGCTCACGGGGCCATCAGCGCTTTGACGTGGCCCGCCGCCCGGCGGAGGTACTCCTCCAGCCGGAGCTCCTCCGTTCCGGCTACGAAGACTCCGCAGGTGGAGGTGGGGATCAGGATCTTCACCGCCTCCGAGCCTGACACGGCGGCCGCCATAGCGGGGGACACCTCGCCCATGATGCCGTTGGCCAGGATCATGCCGATGGGACCAAGGATGATATCTGCCCATCCAGCGTTGCAGATGACGGCGTTCTCCCCCGTCGCGCCCCGGGCTGCGCCGGCCTTGAGCATGGCGCTGGTGGCCATCACATTGGTTCCCACGCACACCAGTTCCCAGCCGTCGGGCAGTTCCTTTGCCAGAAGGCGCACCAGCTGCGCGCCGATGCCGCCGCCCTGGCCGTCCAGGACCAGGACCCGCCGCACTTCCTTATGCTTCATGGGGCACCACCCGCTTTCCGCGTCCAGGATCAAGCGCCGCCGTGGTGAGTACCGACAGCACAAAGCACGCCGGGGCGCACACAAGGCACATGGTCCAAATATCCGAGTCCGGGAAAAAATACATATAGGGATAGATGACCACCAGATTATTGAGAAAATAGGCGTAGCTCTGATGGCCCAGCCAAACGGACAGCCGGTTGTCAAACAGCCTGGAAAACAGGCTTCTGCCCCGAAAGACGCTGATGACGAAGGCGAAAAACAGTATCACGAAAAGGAAGTCATACTTTCCGGAGTTGGAGTACATCCAAAGCGCGGAGGCCATCATCACCGCCAGTTCCAGCACCGTGGCGATCAGTCCCTCCCGCGGCAGCGTCACATCCTCCATCCACTCGTACACCCGGTAGGCGATGGCGCCCACGGTGATATCCGCAAACCCCCGGTAAAACCCCATAAACGGCGCGTACTGGGTAAAGATGATAGTGTTGGCCAGGCTCCCCTTCCTGTCAAAGATGGTGCCGTATATGAGCGCCAGCAGCACCGGCGCCAGGATCTTCAAAAACACGTCCTCGTGCCTGACCAGCAAATAGTAGATGATCAGGCTGGAAAACAGCAGCGCGCTCAGATACCAGCAGACGATGTTTATGTATTCGTTGCGCACGAAGCCGAACACATTCACCAGCAGAAGCTCCGCCCAGCCGATCTGAAACAGCTCCCGCAGCCGCAGCTCCTTTGTGAGCAGCATGATGGCCGCCACCATGCACCAGCTCAGCAAATGATGGGGATACAGGATCTTCACCCGCCGCTTCATGTAATCCACCGTGAGGGCCACGCCGTCCACAGCCTGTCCTCTCGGGACGCGGCGGCGGATGGATCGCAGCATCAGAAAGCCGCTCAGGATGAAATACAGCTCCACGAACAGGTAGAATCCCACGAAAACGCCGTCCTCCTGGTCCCGGAAAGCGAAGAAGTAGCAGTGATAGCACAATATCATCACCGCGCACACAAAGCGGTAAAACTCCATGGCCCGGCACGGCTTGTCCGCGCTGTTCTGTTTTTGCATGGGCGGCCTCATCTCTTATTGGCCAGCAGCGGCGAGGCCAGCAGGTTGCGGTACAACACCTCCGTCAGCCGCCGCAGATTGTGTTCAGCCCCGAAGCTGGAGTGGGGCGTGACGATGACATTCGGCATATCCCACAGGGGGCTGTCCTCCGGCAGGGGCTCCGTCTCGAACACATCCAGCACCGCGCCTCCCAGACGGCCGCTCTCCAGGGCCTCCGTGATGGCGCGTTCATCCACCACCGCGCCCCGGCAGATGTTCACCAGCACCGCGCCGTCCTTCATACGGGCAAAGCGTCCGCTATCCATGATGTGATAGGTCTCCCTGTTGCTGGGCAGGCACAGGATGACGATGTCCGCCCCCGGCAGACAGCCGTCCAGCTCCGCCATGGCCAGCACCTCGTCAAAGTGCTCCCGAGTCCCGGCCGTTCGGGCCAGGCCGGTCACATGGCAGCCAAAGGGCCGCAGCCGTTGGGCAAAGGCCGCGCCGATGCTCCCGGCCCCCACGATCAGCACCCGCTTGTCCCACAGCTCCAAAAGGTTCCTGCGCAAATTCCACTGGTGGGCGCGCTGCTCCCGGTCAAAGTCCCGAAACCGCTTATACAGGCTCAGTATCTCCCCGATGGCAAACTCCGCGATGGGACCGCTGTACACGTCCCGGGCGTTGTGGAATTCTATGCCGTGGGAGCGGATATAGTCCATGGGCATGTGATCAAAGCCGGCCATGGATATCTGTATGTACTTCAGAGATGTGAACCGTTCGATGGGGACATAGGAAAACAAAAAGCGGCAGGCCACCGCCTCGAATGCCGACGGATCGCCCTCATAGCTCTCATCGGAACACCGCGTGACCTCCACGCCGGCCTCTGCCAGCCGCGCCAGATCATCCGCGGACAGCTCAAACTTATCCGTTGCCAGCAATTTCATATCATATCCTCCCCGCGCACCACGCCCTTGATAAAGGGAGCGCGCTCCACTTTTCCCGGCCCGATCTCATAGCAGGCCCTGAGCTGCTCAGCCGCCGCCCGGGCGTCCGCCTCCGTTCGGGCGTGTACCGTACCCAAGCTCTCTCCGGCGGCCACCGCGTCGCCCACCTTTTTATGCAGCACCACGCCCACGGCCAGGTCGATCTTATCGTCCTTGGCCGCCCGGCCGCCGCCCAGGCGCATACTCACCAGGCCCACATCCTCCGCGTGGATGCGGTTCACCCAGCCGCTATCCGGCGCAGACGCCTCCATCGTCACCGGGGCACGTGGCAGCAGAGACGGGTCGTATACCGCCGCCGCGTCGCCGCCCTGGGCCCGTACGAACGCGGCAAACCGTTCCAGCGCCGCGCCGCCGGCCACGGCTTCCTCCAGCATGGCGCGGGCCCTCTCGTCATCGGAAGCGACGCCTCCGGCCCTGAGTATCTGGGTCCCCAAGGTCAGACACAGCTCCATCAGGTCCCCTCTGTACTCGCCCCGCAGGGCGGCCAGCGCCTCCTTCACCTCCAGGGCATTGCCCACGGCGTTTCCCAGAGGCTCGTCCATATCCGTCACCACGGCGATGACCTTCTTCCCCGCCCGGCTGCCCACGTCCGTCAGAGTCCGGGCCAGCTCAAAGGCCTCCTCATCCGTCCGCATAAAGGAGCCGGAGCCGGATTTCACGTCCAGCACGATCACATCCGCTCCCGCCGCCAGCTTCTTGCTGAGGATGCTGCTGACGATCAGCGGCCGGGAGGCCACCGTGGCGGTCACATCCCGGAGGGCATAGAGCTTTTTATCCGCCGGGCACAGCTCGGCTGTCTGCCCGGCGATGGCAAAGCCGATGTCGTTGACCTGCTTGGTAAACGCCTCCTCCGTCAGGCTGACGGAGAAGCCGGGAAAGCTCTCCAGCTTATCCAGCGTCCCGCCGGTGTGTCCCAGTCCGCGTCCGGAGAGCTTTGCCATTTTCACCCCGCACGCGGCCACCATGGGACACAGCAGCAGGCTGGTCTTGTCCCCCACGCCGCCGGTGGAATGCTTGTCGGCCTTGACGCCCCGGATACCGCTCAGATCGATGACATCGCCGGAGCGGAGCATGGCCATGGTCAGCTCATAGGTCTCCTCCCGGTCCATCCCCTGGAAATAGATGGCCATGGTCATGGCGCTCATCTGATAGTCCGGGATATCGCCCTTCGTGTAGCCGTCGATCATCCAGCGTATCTCGTCGCCGGTGAGGACGCCGCCGTCTCTTTTTTTCTGGATCAGATCGGTCATACGCATGACGCGCACCTCAAAACATCATAGTTTGCCAAATGATTATAGCACACTTTTCAATATTTGCCTACTATTAGAAAAAATATGGCCTGCCGCCCAGCCAGACCACATGCCTTGCTGTCTCCGGCGGCGTCGGCTTTTCCGGTTCCAGCGGCATTTGATCCGGCCGCGCCGCCGTGCTCACAGGCCGCTCCGCGGCGTACTGAGGCCGCTGAGGCAGACGTCTCATGTCCAAGGGCGTCAGACGCCTGGTAAGACGAAGCCGTCCCCCCTCCGGCGCGGGCACTCCAAGATAGCCCTCTCCGTCGCCATACAGCCGCAGCCGGACCACCCGGCCCACGTCCCGCATATCCGCCCGCATCACAGTGACCGCGCCCTGGCGCTCCACCGTAAGGACCCCCTCTTCCGTTCCGTCGATATAGATCGGCAACTGCATATACAAAACCCCCGTTCATACCACAAGTGTATGAACGGGGGCCGAAGTTTACGACAGAGACTGGTTCAGGCCAAAGCTGACAGCGATGGCGTCGTCCACCTTGTTCATGGTGGCGCCGCTGAGCTTTCCCATGCGCTCCCGGAGCCGGGATTTGTCCAGCGTGCGGATCTGCTCCAGCAATATCACGCTGTCCCGGGTCAGGCCGCTGTCCGGGGCCGGTATCTCGATGTGGGTCGGCAGCCGAGCCTTCCCCACCTGGGAGGTGATGGCCGCCGCGATCACCGTGGGACTGTGGCGGTTTCCCGTGTCGTTTTGTATGATAAGCACCGGCCGCAGGCCTCCCTGCTCCGAGCCAACCACAGGGCTGAGATCGGCGTAATAGATGTCTCCGCGTCGAACCGGATTTGTCATGTGCGCACCTTCCGTAAAAGAGTCGCCCGGTACATTCTATGTACGGACATGCTCTTATTCTCCCACGGAAGGGATCATTTTATACAAGGACGCGCCGCCAATACGCCAAAAGCCGGGCCTTCTCAATCCGCGTACACCCGCGGCACCCGGGCGCTGACGGCGCAGACCAGCTCATAGTGGATGGTGCCGGCCAGCTCCGCCACATCCCCCGCCGGTATGGTCCGGCCGAATATCTCCGCCACGTCCCCGGCTTTCACATCCGTGCCGGTCACATCGGCCATGCACATGTCCATACATATCCGGCCGACCTGGGGCGCCTGATGCCCGGCGATATTCACGGTCAGCCTATTGGACAGCACCCGGTGCAGACCGTCGGCATAGCCGATGGGCAGCACCGCGATGCGGCTTGGCCGCTCCACGGTGAAGGTACGCCCGTAGCTGATAGTGTCCCCCGGTCGGTGTTCCTCCACGCAGGCCACCCGGCTTTTCAGCTCCATGGCGGGGATGAGATCGACGCCGCTCTTGTCCGGCCCCGGATACAGCCCATACAGGGCCACGCCGGGCCGCACCATGTCCATGTATGTCTCCGGGAAGGACAGCATGGCTCCGGAGTTGGTGCAGTGGTGTATCTCAAAGCTTCGCCCCAACCGGTCCTCCACCGCCTCGAAGCCGGACTTGAACCGCTCCAGCTGCACGTAGGTGAAGTCCCGTACCGATTCATCTCCGTCCGAGACGCAAAAGTGGGTGAACACACCCTCCGCGTACAGGCCCGGAAGTCCCGCCGCCTGGGCGGCCGCCTCCAGGGCGCTCTCTCCAAAGGCGCGGAAGCCCGTGCGGCCCATGCCCGTCTCCAGCTTTAAATGGACCTTCAAGGTCCTCGACGTCCCCGCCAGCTCATGGCTCAGCGCCCGGGCCAGCTCCAGGCTTCCCACCGCCTGGGTGATGTTCATCTCCGCAAGCTCCACCGCATATTCCGGGGGCGTATACCCCAGTATCAGGATGGGCAGCGCTATCCCCGCCTGGCGCAGGGCACGGGCCTCGTCGATGCAGGCCACCGCCAGATACTCGCAGCCCAGGTCCGCCAGAAGCCGGGATACCGGCACGGCCCCGTGGCCATAGGCGTTGGCCTTCACCACGCCCAAAAACCGGCACCCCGGCGCCAGCCGGGCGCGCATGGCCCGATAGTTGTGCTCAATGGCCTCCAGGCTTATCTCCGCCCACGTCCTCTTTGTCCTGTCATCCATATCTATGTATCTCCTTTGCGTGTTCTCTTTATAGCGGCGCCGCTGCCCATTCGGAAAAGGCGCAGGAGATGACCGTCCTTCCCTGGTCGGCAATCTCCGCGGCCACCGGCGCCAGAGTGTCCCCGTCGATCCACAGGGTCATCACGGAGTCCTCCCCCACATACAGGCGGGCCGCGATATCGCCGCTCTCCCACCACAGCAGCTCCACATAGGCCGAGGCCATGGCGTCCATCATCACCGGCAGAGCGGACATAGGCGTCAGCCCCTCCCGGTCCAGCGGCCCCGCGCCCAGGACCGTGTCCTCATAGGCCACGGTTGTCTCGCCCCGCTGGGCGGCGGCCCGGACCCCGGCGATCAGCTCCGGGGCCAGCACCTCCACTTCGGTCCGCTGTCCGTCATAGACCAGCGCCAGGGTGTATTCCGAAACAGTCTGCCCGTAATCCGCGGTGAGCTCCACCTTGGCGGTGATCTGCTCCGCCGCCGTCACAGTCTGCCGCAGCTTATCAAAGCCCATCTCCAGCCGCGCCTCCCGCTCCCCGCATCCCGGCAGGAGCAGCAGGGTCATCATCAGTGCGGAAATCACAGCTTTCCGCATATAAAACAACTCTCCTTATCGTATAATCTCCTTTTCAGCCTCTCCCAAGAGTTCTATGATATCCCCGGCCCGCATGGCATATTCCCCAAACCGTTCGGCCGCTATATCCCCGGCCCGGGCATGGAGCCAGCAGGCCGTCACCACCGCCCGGCGGGGCGGCATCTGTCCCAGCAGCGCCCCGATCACGCCGGCCAGCACGTCTCCGCTGCCCCCTTTGGCCATACCCGGGTTTCCCGCATCGATGACATATCCCTTTCCGTCCGGGAATGCGCAGATGGTACGGTGGCCCTTAAGGACCAGGGCGCAGCCGTGCTCCCGGGCAAAAGCCGCGGCGTCCGTCAGCCGGTCGGCCACCGGGCGGCCCAAAAGCCGGGCAAACTCCCCCTCATGAGGCGTGAGCACCACCGGCGCCGCCGCGTCCTCCAGCAGGGACATATCCTCCCCAATGGCCCACAGGGCGTCCGCGTCCGCCACCACGGGGCACTCCGCCTGGCGCAGGATGCCGGCCACCACCGCCGCCGTGTCCCGACTGCGTCCCAGGCCTGGCCCGATGACGCACACATCGCATGTCTCCAGCCGGTCAAACAGGGCCGGCAGCGCGCTCCGGCTCACCTGTCCCTTCCCGCCGGCGATCAGAGGAAAGACCATAGCCTCATCGTTTTTTACGGCCTCTATGGTATATATATCCGCCGGGACGCCAAGATAGACCAGTCCCGCGCCCGCCCGGACAGCCGCCCTGGCACACAGACTGGGTGCGCCGGTATAGGCCGTGCTGCCGCCCACGACGAGCAGCCTGCCGTGATCCCCCTTGTGGGATGTCCTCTTGCGTCTTGGCAGGGCCAGATCGTCCCTATGTATGGCGTAAAGGCCGCATCCGGCTCCGGCCAGGATATCCTCCGGGATGCCGATATCCTCGATGATGAGTTCGCCGCGACACACGCACCCCGGCTCAACGAAATGGCCGGGCTTGGCCATGGAGAAGGTCACCGTGCAGTCGGCCCGCACGGCCTGTCCCATAATGGCCCCCGTATCCGCAGAGACCCCGCTGGGGATATCAGCCGATACAACCGGCCGGCCGGCGGCGTTCACGAGTCCCACGGCGGACAGGGCGTCCCCGGTCAGGGGCCTGCTCAGTCCCACGCCGAACAGGGCGTCCACCAGCACGTCCGTCCGCTTCAAAAGGGGCGGCAGGCTCTCATCCCCCGGATGAAAATCCTCCAGCGCACCCCCGGCGGACTGGAGCTCCCGCTCCATGGCGCGGGTGTCCTCCGTCATCTTCCCTCTGTCACCCACCAGAAAGGCGCGCACCCGGCAGCCCATGTCCATCAGGATGCGAGCCGCCGCCACGCCGTCGCCCCCATTGTTGCCGGGGCCGCAGAACACGACGGCGGTCCTCTCCGTCCCCATCCGGTCCGCCGCGGCCCGGGCAAGGGCGCCCGCCGCCGTCTCCATCAGCTTGAGGGACGATATCCCCCGGTCATGGATAGCCGCACTGTCGGCAGCCTTCATCCTTTTCGCGTCGGAAAGCTCCATATTCCATCATCCTTCCGTATGTATTTTCATTATAGTCTTCCCGTAAAAATTCGTCAATTTCAATTATAGTTGCTAAAAAAGGAATATTGTGTTATAAAATAAGCTCAAGGCATTTTTTGTTCGTTTATCTCTGTTATATACACAAGGAGCATTGAAACATGGAAGAAAAACTGCGGCAGCTGCGGGAACAGTCTCTGCAAGCCATCCGTGAGGCCGGCGGTCTGGAAGCCCTGGAGGCCGTGCGCGTGAAGTACCTGGGCAAAAAGGGCGAACTCACCGCCGTCCTGAAGCAGATGGGCGGTCTCTCCGCCGAGGAGCGCCCCCGGATGGGCCAGCTGGCAAACGACATCCGCACGGAGCTGACCACGGCGCTGGACAACGCCCGCACAGCTTTGAGCGAAAAGGCCCTGGATCTTCGTCTCGCCGCGGAGCGGGAGGATGTGACCATACCCGGCAAGACGGTCCCTATCGGCAGGGAACATCCCCTTACTAAGGTCATCAACGAGGCCAAGGAGATATTCATCGGCATGGGCTTTACCATTGCCGAGGGGCCGGAGGTGGAGCTGTCCAGCTATAACTTTGACCGGTTGAACACCGAGGAGGGGCACCCTGCTCGGGACCGGCAGGACACCTTCTATTTTGACGATAACGACGAGGTCCTTTTGCGCACCCAGACCAGCCCGGTCCAGGTGCGCGTCATGGAGACCCAGCCTCTCCCCATTCGCATCATCTCTCCCGGCCGGGTTTACCGCAAGGATGAGGTGGACGCCACCCACAGCCCTATGTTCCATCAGATCGAGGGACTGGTGGTGGACGAGGGCATCACCTTCGGCGATCTGAAGGGCACCCTCAACGAGCTTGTGTGGCAGCTGTACGGGCCGGAGACCCGCACCCGCTTCCGGCCCCACCACTTCCCCTTCACCGAACCCAGCTGCGAGGTGGACATCGAGTGCTTCGAGTGCCGCGGTGCCGGCTGCCGCGTCTGCAAGGGCGAGGGCTGGATCGAGCTTCTGGGCGCCGGCATGGTCCACCCCAAGGTGCTGGCCGGCTGCGGCATCGACACGGAAAAATATTCCGGCTTCGCCTTTGGCGTGGGCGCGGAGCGCATGGCCATGTTCCGCTTCAATATCAGCGATATGCGCCTGCTGTTTGAAAACGACGTGCGCTTCCTGGAACAGTTTTGAGGGGGTGTAGAAAATGGATCTATCCAGAGAATGGCTGACTGATTATACGACTATCACGGCGTCCGACAAGGAATTCTGCGACCGAATGACCATGACCGGCTCCAAGGTGGAGGCCGTGACCCACACCGGCGAGGGCATCTCCCTGGTGGTGGCCGGACGCGTCACCTTCATGAGTCCCCATCCCGACTCCGACCACATGTGGGTCTGCAAGATCGATGCGGGCCAGGCTCGGGAGCTGACCATCGTCACGGGCGCCCAGAACGTGTCCATGGACGACATGGTCCCCGTGGCCCTGGACGGGGCTACCCTTCCCGGCGGCAAGGAGATCCGCAGCGCCAAGCTCCGGGGCGTCATGAGCGAGGGCATGCTGTGTTCTCTGAGCGAGCTGGGCTTGGATACCCATGACTATCCCTACGCCATCGAGGACGGCATCTTCATCATGCGCGAGCCCTGCGACCCCGGTGACGATATCAAGAAGGTCCTGGGTCTGGGCGACAGTGTGGTGGAATTCGAGATCACCAACAACCGCCCCGACTGTCTGAGCGTCATCGGTCTGGCACGGGAGGCCGCCGCTACCTTCGGCACGGAGCTGAATATCCCCCAGCCCCAGGTGAAAGGAGCTGGGGACAGCATCGAGAACTACCTGTCTGTCCAGATCGATGAACCGGAGCTCTGTCCCCGGTACACCGCCCGGATGGTCAAGAACATCAAGATCGAGCCCTCCCCCGCCTGGCTCCGCCGCCGGCTCCGCGCCTCTGGCATCCGGCCCATCAACAACATCGTGGACATCACCAACTACGTGATGCAGGAATACGGCCAGCCTATGCACGCCTTTGACTACAGCTGTGTGGGCGGCGGCAAGATCGTCGTCCGCCGGGCCGCCCACGGAGAAAGCCTGATGACCCTGGACGGCAACAACCGCAACCTCACTCCCAGCATGCTCGTCATCGCCGACGCGGAAAAGCCCATCGGCGTGGCCGGCGTCATGGGCGGCGGCAACTCCGAGATCGTGGACGAGACCCGGACCATCGTGTTTGAGTCCGCCAACTTCAACGGCACCTCCATCCGCAAGACCGCCATCGCCCTGGGTATGCGTACCGACGCCTCCAGCAAGTTTGAAAAGGGCCTGGACCCGGAGGGAACCATTCCCGCCGTGCAGCGGGCCTGCGAGCTGGTGGAGCTTCTGGGCGCGGGCGAGGTCATCGATGGCACGATCGACGTGGTAGCCAGTCCCGCCGTGCAGAAGACCGTACGCCTGGAGCCGGAGCGCATCAACGCCCTGCTGGGTACGAATCTCACCGGGGAGTACATGGTCGGCGTGCTGGAGAAGCTGGGCTTTACCATGCGGGGCGACCACATCGTTGTGCCCTCCTGGCGCAGCGATATCGACCACTACGCCGACATCGCCGAGGAAGTGGCCCGTTTCTATGGCTACGACGTCATCGAGCCCACCATGTTCCGCGGCAAGACTGCCCAGGGCGGCTGGAGCGATAAGCAGCGGTTTGAAAACCGGCTGGCCGGCCTGTGCCAGTCCATGGGCTTTAACGAGATCCTCACCTACTCCTTCGGCAGCAAGAGCGCCTGGGACAAGATACGCCTGAGCGCCGACTCCCCCCTGCGCCATGGCCTCGTCATCCAAAACCCCCTGGGCGAGGACCGGAGCGTCATGCGCACCACCCCCATGCCCTCCATGCTGGACGTGCTGGCCACCAACACCGCCAAGCGCAATCCCGCCGTGCGCCTGTATGAGCAGGCCACGGTCTACCGTCCGCTCCCGGACAGCCCGCTGGCCGATGAAAACCTGTGGCTGACCATGGGCGAGTACGGCGGAGACGCGGACTTCTTCCAGCTCAAAGGCTGTGTGGAGGCCATTCTGAAGGATATGCGCATCGAAAACGTCTCCTACGCGGCGGAGAGCGGCAACGCCTCCTTCCACCCCGGCCGCTGCGCCTGGATCACCGCCGGTGGCGAGACCATCGGCATCATCGGCCAGATCCATCCCGCCGTGTGCGGCGCCTATGATCTGCCGGGCGAGACGTTCTATGCCCAGCTGGACGTCCGTCTCATGCGGGCCCACCAGGGTCCGGAGCGGACATTCCGGCCGCTGCCCCGGTTCCCCGCCGTCAGCCGGGACCTGGCTCTGGTCTGCCGGGAGGATATCCCCGTGGCCGCGCTGGTGGATACCATCACCGCCGCCGGCCGGCCGTATCTGGAGGATGTGAAGCTGTTCGACGTGTATAAGGGCGCCCCCATTCCCGACGGAAGCAAGAGCGTGGCCTTCTCCCTCACCCTGCGGGCGGCGGACCAGACCCTGACGGAGGAGCATACCGCCGATACCATGAACGCCATTCTGGCTGCCCTCGGCACGGAACACGGCGCGTCCATCCGATAAGAAAGCAATTTTTAATATTTTTGTAACATCTTTCCCTCTATTCCTATGCTATAATGCAACATAGCAGGGTATGCTTGCCCTTGTGGACAAGCCATCCCAATGATCGACAGCAAGGAGGGATATGAGCATGGAAGATTCCACCCGCAAATTCAAGGTCCTGGACCATAGCGCGGAGATACGGGAGATCATGTCGAGCGTATACAGCGCTCTTCTGGTGAAAGGCTACAACCCAATCAATCAGATCGTAGGCTATATCCTCTCCGAGGACCCCACCTACATCACAAACTACAACAACGCCCGCGCCCTGATCTGCCGTCTGGACCGGGACGATCTGCTGCAGGAGCTCGTGTCCTCCTATCTGCAAAAGTAATACGGCAGCGGCGCCGCTTTTGCGGCGCCGCTCTTTCTGTCTCCGGAGGGTTTTAAAATCCTCCGGCGTCTGCTATAATAAATAAATCGTCAAATCGTCGTTATAGCACAAGGAGGCACATGTATGGCAGTATCTCTGACAAAGGCCCGGGAACTGACCGACCGTCTTCCCCGGACGGCGCTGGGCTTCTTCCCTACGCCCCTATACAGACTGGATAACCTGTCACGGGAGCTGGGCGTCAATCTTTATATCAAGCGGGACGATTTCACCGGCATGAATCTGTTCGGCGGCAACAAGATACGCAAGCTGGAATATCTGCTGGGCGAGGCCAAGGCCCGGGGCTGTGAATATGCCGTCACCTATGGCGCCACCCAATCCAACCACGCTATGGAGACCGCCGCCAGCTGCCGGCGGGCGGGCATCCGGCCCATCTTATACCTCACGGCGGTGGTGGAGCCGGACGAGGCGGACGTGCGCTCCAATCTTCTGCTGGACAGGATACTGGGCGCGGAGATACATATCGTGGACATTCTCCCCGGTGAAACGGAGGACGACGCGGACGCCAGAGCCGCCGGGATGGGCGCCGAGCATGCCCGGTCCCTGACGGAGTCCGGCCACCCCTGCGCCGACATTCCCATGGGCGGCGCCAACGAGACAGGCTCCGTGGGCTTTGCACGGGGTTATGTGGAGATGCGGGAGCAGGCCGAGGCCCTTGGTATCGCCCCGGACTATATTTTCCATTCCACCGGCACCGGCGGCACCATGGCCGGTCTGGCCGCCGGAAGGGCGCTTCTGGGCGGCGCGGAGCGGATCATTTCCGTCACTGCCAGTCCTAAGAACGAGCCGGTTTACCTGAAAAAAGTGGCGGGGCTTTCCAACAGGGTCCTGACCATGCTGGGCGCGGCGGAGCGGGTGGACGCCGCCGATCTTCAGATCGATCTGAATTACTATCTGCCGGGCTATGAAAAGCCCAACTCCTTGGCCTCCGAGGCCATCCGGCTCATGGCCCGCACCGAGGGTCTATTTCTGGACCCTGTATACACCGGCAAGGCCTTTGCCGGACTTCTGGACTGGGTGCGCGGCGGCCGGATCGAACCGGACAGCACCGTGCTCTTCTGGCATACCGGCGGCGCTACCGCTCTTTTTGCCGAGCAGGAGATACTGGGCAATATATACAGCTGAACAAAGGGAGGCAGACCCGCCATGAATTTTCGCTTTGCCACAGAAAACGACGCCCCCGCCCTGCGGGACATATATGGGCAGTACATAGCCACCTCCATCACCTTTGAGACGGAGCTGCCTACGGTGGAGGAATTTGCCGGGCGCATCCAGGACATCCGCCGGGAGTGGCCCTATCTGATCTGGGAGGAGGATGGCCGCGCCGCAGGCTATGCTTACGCCCACCACGCCAGGGAGCGGGCGGCATATAACTGGTATGTGGAACTGTCTATCTACCTTGACCGATCGCGCACCGGCCGCGGGGCGGGAGCCCGGCTCTATGCCCTGCTGCTGGATATGCTGCGCCTGCAGGGCGTCAAGACCGCCATGGGATGCGTAACCGCGCCCAATCCCGCCAGCGAGGCCCTGCATAGGGCTATGGGCTTTCGCCTGACAGGCACATCACTCAATGCGGGCTATAAAAACGGCGCCTGGCACGATGTGCTCTGGTTTGAAAAGGCCATCGGCCTCTACGACATCCCCCCCGCGCCGGTCGTCCCCATCGGCGCCGTGCCCCGCCGGGCGCTGGAGGCGGTCATGGGGAAGCACACCGGATAAGCCCTGTTCTTTCCCTGGCGGACCTACTTGACTATATCAAAAACACTCGGCAATATGCTGGGTGTTTTATTTGTTTTTTGACTGTTTTTGTAATATTTTTCGTGAAAAACCTCTTGCAAAGGTCCCGATTGCTTGGTATCATAACAAAGGAACAGGATTTGTTAGTTTTTAAATTAACATATCCGCGTCATACAGGAACCATCGAGGAGGGACACCCATGTTAGACCGGTCCTATTACGACAAGGCGGATGAGTTCGTTGAGCGGCATGGCCGCAAAGCCGCCTCGCTGATCCCCATCCTCCAGGACATCCAGGCGGAGTACCGCTACCTGCCGGAGGAGCTTCTGGCCTATGTGGCGGACGCCATTGGCATCACAGAGGCAAAGGCCTACAGCGTTGCCACGTTCTATGAGAACTTTTCCTTTGAACCCAAGGGCAAATACGTCATCAAAGTCTGCGACGGCACGGC
Source organism: uncultured Oscillospiraceae bacterium (assembly GCA_964630255.1). Taxonomy (GTDB): domain Bacteria; phylum Bacillota; class Clostridia; order Oscillospirales; family Oscillospiraceae; genus CAJOIG01. The sequence goes on from CAZVRP010000002.1 coordinate 52,197, forward strand.
CTGCCATGTGCGCAAATCCGGCCCAGTTCGGGACGCGCTGCTCAGAGAACTCGGCCTGAGCAACAAAAAGCACACCACAGACGACATGCTGTTTACCGTGGAGACGGTATCCTGCCTTGGAGCCTGCGGCCTTGCGCCCACACTCACCGTCAACGACGAGGTCCACCCAAAAATGACGCCTGAAAAGGCCATGGATCTATTGAAAGAACTGAGGGGGGAATGACCCATGAGCATAGCCACAAGAGAAGAACTTATCGCCAAACGCGATGAGGCCCGGCGGGCCATCGATGCGTATACCTGCCGCGTATTGGTATGCTCCGGCACCGGGTGCATCGCCTCAGGTTCCATGCTCATTTACGAGCAGATGAGAAAGCTCTGCGAGAGCTTGCCAGGCGTACTGGTCGAAATGCTGCATGAGGTCCCCCATGTGGGCGTGGTGAAGACCGGCTGCCAGGGCCTTTGCGAGCTGGGCCCTCTGATGCGCATAGAGCCACAGGGTTATCAGTACGTACATGTTCAGCTCACGGACTGCCAGGAGATCGTGGATCGCACGATCCTGGGCGGCATGCCTATCGAGCGCCTTTTCTACGAGCGGAACGATAAGCCCTGCCCCCGCCCCGATGATATTCCCTTTTTAAAGCTGCAGACCCGGGTAGTGCTGGAAAACTGCGGCAAAATCGACGCTGAATCCATCGACGAGTACATCGCCTCCGGAGGATACGCGGCCCTGGCCAAGGCCCTGTTTGACATGACGCCCCAGGACGTCATCGACGAGGTCTCCAGGTCCGGCCTGCGGGGCCGCGGCGGCGCTGGCTTTGCCGCCGGCAAGAAATGGAGCCAGGTAGCCGGCCAGGCGGAAAAGGTGCGCTACGTCGTCTGCAACGGCGATGAGGGCGACCCGGGCGCATTCATGGACGGCTCCGTCATGGAGGGCGACCCCTACAAGATGATCGAGGGCATGACCATAGCGGCCTATGCGGTCGGCGCGGAGGAGGGATACATATATGTCCGCGCCGAGTACCCCATGTCCGTCAAACGGCTGCGGATGGCCATGGAGCAAGCCCGGGAGTACGGACTTCTGGGCGACAACATCCTGGGCAGCGGCGTGAACTTCCATCTGCACATCAACCGGGGCGCCGGCGCTTTCGTCTGCGGCGAGGGTTCCGCGCTGACCGCCTCCATCGAGGGCAACCGGGGCATGCCCCGGGTCAAGCCGCCGCGGACGGTGGAAAAGGGCCTGTGGGAAAAGCCCACCGTCCTCAACAACGTGGAGACCTACGCTAACGTGCCCCAGATCATCAACAGGGGCGCGGAATGGTTCCGCAGCATCGGCACGGAAACGAGCCCGGGCACCAAAACCTTCTCTCTGACCGGCTCCATTGAGAACACCGGCCTTATCGAGGTTCCCATGGGCACGACGCTGCGCCATATCATCTATGACATCGGCGGCGGCCTCAAGAGCGGCGCGGCCTTCAAGGCCGTTCAGATCGGCGGGCCCTCCGGCGGCTGCCTCACCGAGGAGCAGCTGGATGTTCCTTTAGACTTCGACTCCGTGAAGAAGCTGGACGCCATCGTTGGCTCCGGCGGCCTGGTGGTCATGGATGAGAACACCTGCATGGTGGAGGTGGCCCGGTTCTTCATGAGCTTCACCCAGCGGGAGAGCTGCGGCAAGTGCATCCCCTGCCGGGAGGGCACCAAGCGTATGCTGGAGACCCTGGAGCGCATCGTGGAGGGCAAGGGAAAGCTGAGCGATCTGGACGAGATGGAGGAGCTGGCTGAGATGGTCCAGAACATGTCTCTCTGCGGCCTTGGCAAAAGCGCCCCTCTGCCCGTCATCAGCACCATAAAAAGGTTCCGGAATGAGTATGAGGAGCACATCGTGCAAAAGCGCTGCCGGGCCAAGGTCTGCACGGCGCTGCGCCAGTACCATATAAACCCGGAATTCTGCATCGGCTGCGGCAAGTGCGCGAGAAACTGTCCCGCCGGCGCCATCACCGGCAAGGTCAAGACCCCCTACAGGATCAACAACGACCTCTGCATCAAGTGCGGCGCCTGCAAGGACAACTGCAACTTCAGCGCCGTGTACGTAGAAGTGTAAGGAGGACCAGCGATGCCTATTATGACGATCGACGGCCGCAAGGTCGCTTTCACAGATGAACAAAACGTCCTGAGCGTCGTCCGCAAGGCGGGTATCAACATCCCCACCCTGTGCTATCAGCCGGAGCTGTCCATCTATGGCGCCTGCCGGCTGTGTACCGTGGAGGACGACAAGGGCAAGACCTTTGCCTCCTGCTCGGAGCGTCCCCGGGATGGCATGGTGATCTACACCAACACCGCCCGGCTGCGCCTATATAGAAAGCTCATCGTAGAGCTTCTGCTGGGCTCCCACTGCCGGACCAGCTGCACCACCTGCCGGGAGAACGGCGAATGCAAGCTCCAGGAGCTGACCCATAAGCTGGGCATCCGGAACATCCGCTTTGAAAACTACAAGCCCGAGTATGAGCTGGATACCTCCTCCCCCGCCATCGCCCGCGACCCCAACAAGTGCATCCTGTGCGGCAACTGCGTCCGGGCCTGCGAGGAACTCCAGGGTATCGGGGTGCTGGGCTTCGCTCACCGTGGCACAGACGCCATAGTCATCCCCGCCTTCAACAAGCCTCTGGCGGAGACCCAGTGCGTCAACTGCGGCCAGTGCCGGGTCTATTGTCCCACCGGCGCCATCACCCTCTGGTCCAACAAGACAGCGGTCTGGGCCCGTCTGGCCGACCCCGGCACCCGGGTGGTGGCTCAGGTCGCCCCCGCGGTCCGGGTGGCCATCGGCGAGCGCTTTGGCCTGCCCAAGGGCAAGAGCGTCATCGGACGGATCGTCAACGCCCTGCACAAGATGGGCTTTGACGAGGTGTATGACACCACCTTCGGCGCAGACCTGACCATCATGGAGGAAACCCGGGAATTTCTGGACCGGCTGGATAACGGCGGCACACTGCCCCTGTTCACCTCCTGCTGCCCTGCCTGGGTGAAGCTGCTCACCGACCAGTATAAGGACCTTATCCCCCACATCTCCACCTGCCGAAGCCCCCAGGGGATGCTCTCGGCTGTCATCAAAGAGTATTACCGCGACCCGGCCCATAACGATGGGCGCAAGACCGTCATGGTCTCCATCATGCCCTGCGCGGCGAAGAAGGCCGAGGCCCTGCGGCCCAACAGCAAAACAAAGGGCGAGCAGGACACGGATATCGTTATCACCACCTCCGAGCTGCTGCAGATGATCGAGGAATACGGCCTGGATCTGTCCACTCTGGATACAGAGGCATGCGACATGCCCTTTGGCTTTGGCTCCGGCGGCGGCGTCATCTTCGGCGTCACCGGCGGCGTGACGGAAGCTGTCCTGCGCCGGCTGTCCCCCAGCCATTCCGGCGGCGCCCTGCAGCTCATCGCCCAGAGCGGCGTCCGGGGCTATGCCGGTGTGAAGGAGTTCACCGTTCCCTACAAGGACACGGAGATCAGAATCGCCGTGGTCAGCGGCCTTGCCAACGCCCGAAAGGTGCTGGAGCGCATCCGTAAGGGCGAGGCGGAATACCATCTGGTGGAGGTCATGGCCTGCACCGGCGGCTGTGTCATGGGCGGCGGTCAGCCCACCTATGGCCGGCGAAGCGGCACCCAGGCGGCCCGCACCGAGGGCATCTATGCGGCCGATAGCTCCGCCATCGTCAAAAAGAGCGATGAAAACCCTCTCATCGTGAATCTCTATCGGAGCTTCCTCAAGGGCAGGACCCACGAGCTGCTGCACAATCAGTTTTATTAATCCTCAAAACAAACCGGCCGGCATGTCAAGCATCTGACATGCCGGCCGGTTTGTTGATCGCGTCACAGATCCCCGAACAGATCGTCGGCCCTGTACACCCCCGCCTCGATAAGGCGGCTGAACGCCGCCGCCACAGGTTCCCTGTCCTCGCGGTACGTCATGCCAAACCATTTGTCGTCCGTGGACAGAACCTTCACCCTGACCTTATGCTCGCGCAAAAGCTGGCCCACGATCTCCGGCAGAAGATATTCGTCCTTCAGCGGGTCGCCCATACTCTCCTTAAACGCCTCGAAACCGGCCTCCAGCCCGTCCATAAAAGCAGACGGCAGCATCCACAGATTCATGGAGACCAGCCCGTCCCCATCCAGGGGCCGCAGGCCGTCATCCTCCCGCACCGCCGCGCCCTCCGGCGTCTTGACGATATTGTGCGTCTCCCGGATATCCGTCAGATATCGGTTTTCATCGACGGCGCATACGCCTCGCGTCACCCCGCCCACCTCGGAAAGGGTATTTTTCAGCACAAAGCCCACCATGCCATAGAGCTCAGACTCCTCCGGCCGGTAAGCGCTCAAAAAGTCAAATGCCTGGACGTATGCCTGCTTGCCGTAATAGTCATCGGCGTTGATGACCGCGAAAGGACCGTCCAGCAGCTCCTTGCAGCACAGTATCGCCTGACCCGTGCCCCATGGCTTCGTCCGGCCCTCCGGCATATTCTCCGCCTCTTGGAACGCGTAGGCCCACTTCACACCAAGCTCCCGGAACCGGACCTCCATCCGATCGCCGATGACCTCCATAAAATCATCGTAAATATCCTTGCGGATGATGAACACGACCCGGTCGAATCCCGCCTCTATGGCGTCGTGGATGGAATAATCAATGATGAGCTCACCATTGGGTCCCACGGACTCCAGCTGCTTTATCCCCGCGCCGTACCGCGAGCCGATGCCCGCCGCCAGAACCACAAGCGTTATATCCATGTCGCACGCCCTCCCTGCTGTCTGATCATTTTGAAGCGTTAAGCATTAGCATTATAGTATATTTCTCCCATATTGACAAGACAATTGTTCCTTAATTTATAGAAGCGTCCCGTAAAACTGCACAAACAACGCTCCTCCTATCTGTAAAAATTTGGCCGGCGCCGGCTTGACCGCCCATTGACTTCACCTCTTTAGCGTGGTAACATGATCAAGTGATTATTTTTTCCCCAGGAGGTCGTTCCCATGTCCCTGCCCCGAAGCGCTGAAACAGACGTTCTGTTCCGCTCCATCCTCGCGTTGGAAAACGTGGAGGAGTGCTATCGATATTTTGAGGATCTGTGCACCGTCCGGGAGGTTCAGTCCATCGGACAGCGGCTGGCCGTAGCCCGGATGCTGGCCAACGGCCAGTCCTATCAGCAGACCATCGCCGAGACCGGCGCCAGCTCCGCCACCATCAGCCGGGTAAAGCGGTGCCTGGATTATGGCGCGGGCGGCTATCAGATCGTGCTGGATCGTCTGACCGGGCGGGAGGATACCCCGTGAACGCCATCATCCCCCCGGCGGAACAGGTTTCCCTCACCCTGCGCGGACTGTATCAGACCTACGGCTACCAGCAGTACAAAATGAGCAAATTTGAGGAATATGACCTGTATGCCCAGAACAAAAACTTCCTCGCCAGCCCCCAGATCCTCACCTTCAGCGACCAGAACGGCCGCCTCATGGCTCTAAAGCCGGACATCACCCTGTCCATTATCAAAAACACCCGGGACGACAAGCAGACCAGAAAGGTGTGGTACACCGAGAATGTGTATCGCGTTCCCCGGAACGCCTGCGGCTTTCGGGAGATCATGCAGACCGGACTGGAGTACATCGGCGCTATCGACCTGTACGCCATGTGCGAGGTGATGATGCTGGCGGCCCGCAGTCTGGAGACCATCAGCCCCCGCTATGTGCTGGAGCTGTCTCATATGGGTATTTTGACGGGCGTCCTCGCGGACATGAATGTGTCCGCCGCCACGGCGAGTGCGCTCATGACCGCCTTCGGCGAAAAGAACATCCACTCGTTGACCGCCGCCTGCGCACAGGGCGGGCTGAGCGAAGACGCAGCCGCCTTCCTCACCGAGCTGTGCCGTCTGTCCGGCCCGGCCGAGGAGACCATCGGACGCCTGCTGGCGCTGCCCCTGCCCCCCGCCGCCATGGAGGCCGCCCGGGAGCTGGAAGCCCTGTGCCGCCTGCTGACTGGCTTTGGGCGGTATAACGTGAGCTTCGACATGTCCGTCATCAATGACACAGACTACTACAACGGCCTGCTCTTTCGCGGCTTTGTGGACGGCATCCACACCGGCATCCTGTCCGGCGGCCGGTATGACAGTCTTCTCAACCGCATGGGACGCCGCGGGGGCGCCATCGGCTTTGCGGTGTATCTTGACGAGCTGGAGCGCTTTTTGACCCGCCGGCCGGAAAAGGACGTGGACACTCTTCTGGTATACGGCCCTTCGGATGACCCCGCCCAGATCATCGCCGCCGCCCAGGCAGAGGTGGCCAGAGGCCGCACTGTGCGCGTTCAGCCCGCCGGCGGCTCATCCGTCACCTACGACCGGCGCATCGGCCCGGATGGCGGGGAGGCATGAGATATGGAACAGTTTTTGAATATAGCCCTGCCCAAGGGGCGTCTGGGGGAAAAGGTGTACGGTCTTTTCCAGGCGGCGGGCTACGACTGCCCCGCCCTGCTGGAACCGAATCGGAAGCTGATTTTTGAAAACGAGGCTGCGGGCGTCCGGTATTTTTGGGCCAAGCCCTCGGATGTGGCCATCTATGTGGAGCGGGGGGCAGCGGACATCGGCGTGGCCGGAAAGGATATCCTGATGGAGTACACGCCGGACGTGTATGAGCTTCTGGACCTAAACATGGGAAAATGCCGTATGTGCGTGGCCGGCTTTAAGGATTTTCGGGACGACATGGCCCACACCCTGCGGGTGGCCACTAAGTTTCCCAACATCACCCGGGACTATTACGCCTCCCAGAGCCGGGAGATCGATATCATCAAAATGAACGGCTCCATCGAACTGGCTCCCATCGTGGGGCTGTCGGATGTGATCGTGGACATCGTGGAGACGGGCAAGACCCTGATGGAAAACGGCCTGGCGCCGCTGGAGACCATCGCCCCCATCAGCGCCCGGCTCATCGCCAACAAGGCCCGGTTCAAGTTTGCCGGCGGCCGCGTCGAGACCCTGTGTGACCGCATCGCCCCGCTTTTGGAGCAAAAGGAGACCAGTATATGAGGATATACCGTTTTGGAGAGGTTCCCCTGGAGGACCTTTTGATACGGACAGTGGAGACCTCCGGGGTATCGGACGCGGTGCGGGATATCATCGCAGACGTGGCCCGCCGCGGGGACGAGGCCCTCATGGACTACGCCCGCCGGTTCGACAGCTCCGCCCCAATAGCTCTGGAGGTCACCGGTGAGGAGGTAGACCGGGCCTGGGAGAGCACCGACCCGGCCCTGCGCCAGGTGATGGAGACGGCCGCCGCCAACATCCGCGCCTTTCACGAAAGGCAGATACCCCAGGGCTACCGGCTGGAACGGCCGGACGGTTCCTTTCTGGGGGTGAAGGTCACGCCCATCGAGAAAGTGGGGCTGTGCGTGCCCGGGCACACCGCCGCCTATCCCTCCACGGTGCTGATGACAGCCATCCCGGCCAAACTGGCCGGATGCCGGGAGCTGATAATGATCTCACCTCCCGGCCCGAACGGAAAGCAGCCGGACGCCATCCTGGCCGCCGCCCGCATCGCCGGGGTGGACCGGATCTTTCGGGTGGGCGGAGCCCAGGGTGTGGCGGCTCTGGCATACGGGACGGAGACGGTCCCCCGAGTGGACAAGATCGTGGGTCCCGGCGGCGCCTATGTGGCGGAGGCCAAGCGTCAGGTTTTCGGCCGGGTGGACATCGACATGATCGCTGGCCCCAGCGAGATATTGGTGATAGCGGACGACAGCTGCGATCCCGCCCATGTGGCTGCGGACTTGTTAAGTCAGGCGGAGCACGACCGGCTCTCCGCCGCCGTGCTCATCACGGACAGCATGGCCCTGGCCCAAGCCGTGAGCGCCGAGCTTGAGCGGCAGCTCGCCCTTCTGCCCCGGGAAGATATCGCCCGGGCATCTATGGAGAGCAACGGCAAGATCATCGTGACGGAGGACCTGCCCGCCGCTGTGGAGGCCGCGAACCTTCTGGCCCCGGAGCATCTGGAGCTGTGCGTGGACGACCCCATGCCTTATCTTGATCTGGTGCGAAACGCGGGCTCCGTGTTTTTGGGTAAGTATACCCCGGAGGCTCTGGGCGACTACCTTGCCGGACCCAACCACACCTTGCCCACCTGCGGCGCGGCCCGGTTTTCCAGCCCTCTGGGTGTGGAGGATTTCGTCAAGCGGACCCAGTATTCCTGCTACAGCGCCAAGGCTCTGGAGAGAGTCAGCGGCGACGTCGCCCTGTTCGCCCGGGCGGAGGGTCTGGAGGGCCATGCCCGCTCCGCCCTCATCCGATTTGAGGAGGCGGGACGATGAGCCGTTTTTTTAGCCGCGGATTTGCCGATCTGAAGGCCTATACCCCCGGCGAGCAGCCCCGGAGCGGGCAGTATGTGAAGCTCAACACCAACGAGTCCCCCTTCCCCCCCTCTCCTCAGGTTCTGGAGGCTGCGGCGCGGGAGGCCCGGCGGCTGAATCTCTACTGTGACCCGGCCTGCACGGAGCTGCGGCAGGCAGCCGCGGAGCTCCACGGCCTTGATCCGGAGAATATTCTGCCTGTCAACGGCTCGGACGAGGCTCTGTATTTCGCTTTCATGGCCTTTTGCGACGAAACCCGGCCCATGGCCTTCTCCGACATCACCTATGGTTTTTACCCGGTATACGCCGCCGTGAACCGTATCCCAGCCCACGTGATACCTTTGAAAGAGGACTTTTCCCTGGACCCGGCGGACTATATGGGTCTTGGCGAAAACATGGTCATCGCCAACCCAAACGCCCCCACAGGCATGGCCCTGCCCCGGGACCGGATTGAGGATATCATCCGCTCCAATCCGGACAATGTGGTCGTCATTGACGAGGCGTATGTGGATTTCGGCGGAGAGAGCTGCGTCCCTCTCATACACAGGTATGACAACCTTCTGGTGATACAGACCTTCTCCAAATCCCGCTCCCTGGCGGGGGCCCGGCTGGGCTTTGCCCTGGGCAGCCGGGAACTCATCGCCGACCTGAACACCCTCAAATTCTCCACGAATCCCTATAACGTCAACCGCATGACCCAGGCCGCCGGCGCGGCGGCCATCGCCTCCAACGACTACTACATGGCAAACTGCCGCGCGATCATGCAGATCCGGTCCTATACCGCCAGGGCCCTGGAGGACATGGGCTTTGAGGTGCTCCCCTCCGCCGCGAACTTCCTCTTCGCCCGGCGCCCTGACACGGACGGGGCCGAACTGCATGCCGCCCTTCGGGCCCGGCGTGTGCTGGTGCGCCGTTTTGACGCGCCCCGCATCCGGGACTGGCTTCGCATCACCGTGGGCTCGCGGGAGCAGATGGACGCCCTGCTGGCCGCCGTCAGGGCTATTTTGACTGAAAGAGAGGTCATCTGAAACATGCGCAACGCCGTCATAGAACGCAAGACCGCCGAGACCGACATAAAGCTGCGCCTGTGCCTGGACGGCTCAGGTAAGACCAGTATCCACACAGGCATCGGCTTTCTGGACCACATGATGACCCTGTTCGCCGCCCATGGACACTTCGACCTGGCCGTATCCTGTCAGGGCGACCTGCATGTGGACGGACACCACACCACGGAGGATATCGCCATCGCCCTGGGCGCGGCATTTGCCCAGGCGCTGGGGGACAAGCGGGGCATCCGCCGGTACGGGGACGTCCTGCTGCCCATGGACGAGGCTCTGGTACTCTGCGCCGTGGATATCTCCGGCCGGAGCTGTTTGCGGTACAGCCTGCGGCTCCCCAGTCAGCGGACGGGAGATTTTGACACGGAGCTGGCGGAGGAATTTTTCACCGCCTTCACCCGCGCCGCCGGCGTCACGCTGCATCTGCGGCAGCTGGACGGGGTGAACACCCACCATATTCTGGAGGCCGCCTTCAAGGGCTTCGGCCGGGCCATGGCCCAGGCCGTCAGCGTGGACGCGTCCCGGCCGGACGCCATCCCCTCCACCAAAGGGGTGCTGTGATGATCGCCATCGTGGATTACGGCGTGGGGAACCTGTTCTCATTGCGGCACTCCCTGGCCAATGTGGGAGCGGATGCCGCCGTCACCTCGGATAAAACAGTCATCGCCGGCGCGGACAAGATCATCCTTCCCGGCGTGGGAGCCTTTGGTGACGCGGCGAAAAAGCTGCGGGACGCCGGCCTGGATCAGGTGCTCTGCGACCAGGCGCGGACAGGCAAATATATCATGGGCATCTGCCTGGGGATGCAGCTTTTGTTCGACCGGAGCTTTGAGTTTGGCAAACACCCCGGTCTGGGGCTTATCCCGGGGGATGTCATCGACATGACGCCAGATCTTCCGGCGGGCTATAAGGTCCCCCATATCGGATGGAACGCCCTGCATTTCCGCCGGAGCCACCCCCTGTTCCGGTACACCCGGGAGGGGGAGTGTGTGTACTTTGTCCACAGCTACTACGCCAGCCGGTGCGGCGACGCGATAATCGCCACTGCTGAATATGGGCCGGAGCTGACCGCCGCCGTGGCCAGGGACAATGTGCTGGGCTGCCAGTTCCATCCGGAAAAGAGCGGTCCCGTGGGGCTTGCCATTCTCAAAGCATTCTGCGAACTATAGGAGCGTATATGAACATCTTACCCGCTATTGATCTGTATGAGGGCAAGGCCGTGCGTCTTTTCCGCGGCGACTATGACCAGATGACCGTCTACAGCCACGACCCCCTTTCCGTGGCCCGGGATTTTGAGGCCGCCGGGGCGGAATACATCCACATGGTGGACCTGGCGGGGGCCAGGGACGGGACCACGCCAAACTTCGATGTCGTGGCCGCCGTGGCCGCGAACACCGGTCTTAAGGTGGAGATAGGCGGCGGCGTCCGCAGTGAGGGCGTTATCCGCCGGTATCTGGACGCGGGCGTCAGCCGGGTGATTCTGGGCACCGCCGCCGTCACGGACTGGGACTTTTTTGCCGCCATGGCCGCCAAATACGGCCCCCGTCTGGCCGCCGGGGCTGACTGCCGGGACGGCCTGGTGGCCATCAAGGGCTGGAAGGAGACATCCGCCCTCACCTGCTATGACTTCTGCAGAAAGCTACAGGACGCCGGGGTGGGGACCGTTATATGCACAGACATCTCCAAGGATGGCGCCTTGGGCGGGACGAACCGGGCGCTGTACCGGGCCCTAACGGGAGCGCTGGATATTCAGATCATCGCCTCCGGCGGCGTATCCAGCCTGGAGGATATCGCCGCCCTGCGGGATATGGGCCTGCACGGGGCCATACTGGGCAGGGCGTACTACACCGGGGCGGTGAATCTGATAGAAGCGATCGAGGTGGCCAAATGATCACAAAGCGCATCATACCCTGCCTGGATGTAAAGGACGGCCGGGTAGTCAAGGGCGTCAATTTCATGGGGCTGGCGGACGTGTCCCATCCGGTGAAGCTGGCGGAATACTACTCCCAGTGCGGCGCGGACGAGCTGGTGTTTTATGACATCACCGCCTCTGCCGAGGGCCGCGCCATCTTCACAGATATCCTGCGCCAGGCGGCCTCCACCGTGTTCATCCCCCTCACCGTTGGCGGCGGCATCCGAACCCTGGCGGACTTTGACCGGGTTTTAAAGTGCGGCGCGGACAAGGTGAGCGTGAATTCCGGCGCCCTGGCGGACCCGCAGCTCATCTATACCGCCGCCAAGCGATACGGAAGTCAGTGCGTGGTGCTGTCCGTGGACGCCAAGCGGATGGACGGCGGCTTTCGGGTATTCGCCAAGGGCGGCCGGGAGGACACCGGGCTGGACGCCATCGAGTGGATACGCCGGGGCGTGGAGCTGGGCGCAGGCGAGATCGTGCTCAACTCCATCGACACCGACGGTGTGCACGGGGGGTTCGATCTGGAGATGCTGGATGCGGTTTGCCAGGTGGTGAACGTGCCTGTGATCGCCTCCGGCGGCGCGGGGTGCATCCAGGATTTCATCACGCTGTTCAAGACACTGCCCAAGGTGGACGCGGGCCTGGCCGCCGGCATCTTCCACTTCGGGGAGGTATCCATCGCGGAGCTTAAGGACGCCCTGGCGGCAAATCATATCCTTGTGAGGAGATAATCTTTATGCTTGACATCGACAGCCTGAAATTCGACGACCGGGGCCTCATCCCCGCCATCGTGGTGGATTCCGCCAGCAAGAAGGTGCTGACGCTGGCCTATATGAACCGGGAGAGCCTGTCTATATCCATGGAAAAGGGCCTCACCTGCTTTTTCAGCCGCAGCCGTCAGCGGCTCTGGCTCAAGGGAGAGACCAGCGGCAACTATCAGCACATCGTATCCATCACCGCCGACTGCGACCGGGACGCCCTGGTGGTGGAGGTCCGGAAGGACGGCCCCGCCTGCCATCTGGGCACAGACAGCTGCTTCAACGACACGCTGTACCTGGGCGAGACAGTCCCGGCCTTCCAGTATGAGGGGCTCATGGACCTGCTCCGTGGACGGAAGGAACACCCGCGGGAGGGGTCCTATACCTCCTACCTCTTTGAAAAAGGGACGGACAAAATACTGAAAAAGATCGGCGAGGAGGCCACGGAGGTAGTTATTGCCGCCAAGGACGACGACCGGGCCAACACTGTCTATGAACTGGCGGACCTGGCCTATCATGCCATGGTGCTCATGGTGCAGATGGGCATCGGCCTGGAGGATGTGAAGGCCGAGCTGGCCTCCCGCCACGTTATCGACCGCAAGGTCAAGCAAGAGAAAATGGTATGACGTGTAAGCAGAACCTGCACACTCATACGACCTTCGATGACGGGGCCGGCACCCCGGCGGAGATGGCACGGGCCGCCCTGGCGGCCGGGCTGACCAGTCTTGGCTTTTCCGGTCATAGCCCCATGGCGTATGAAAACGATTGGGCCCTGACGGCGGACACGCTCCCGAAATACCGGAGGGAGGTTGAGCGGGTCCGGTCAGCCTATGAGGGCCGTCTGGCCGTCTACTGCGGCCTGGAGTGGGACGCCTCATCCCCCATGCCTTCCGATGACTATGACTATATCATCGGCTCGCTGCACCTCATCTCCCCGGGAGAGGAGAGCGCCTCCATCGACTATGAACCCTCCATCACCCGGGATATACTGGACCGCCGGTTCGGCGGGGACAGCCAGGCCATGGTGCGGGCCTATTTTGACCAGTACGCCGCCTTGGCGGCCGACCCCCGCATAGATATCATCGGCCACTTCGACCTCATCACCAAGTTCTGCGAATCGGACGGCCTGTTCGACGCCCACGCTCCCTATCTGCTGCGCTGTGCCAGACAGGCCATGGAGCCGCTGGCCCGGGCCGGCAAGATATTCGAGGTGAACACCGGGGCCATGGCCCGGGGCCGCCGCTCCGAGCCCTATCCTTCCGTTCCCCTGCTCCGGACGCTTTTGGATATGGGCGGCCGGGTCACCCTCTCCTCCGACGCCCACAGCGCGGATAAGGTAGCCTATGGCTTTGCCGGAATGGAGCGGCTTTTGAAGGACATCGGCTTTGCTGAGATATGGATGTATGACGGAAACAGCTTCGTTCCCACAGCGCTTAGTAAGCCTCAAATACAGGGGCGGGCTTGTCCGGTGCTTCCTGATATGACAAAATGAACAGGGGCGATAAAGTAACACACATGAATTTGATGGACAACCAGACCACTATTCCAAATGTCAGATAC
>CAZVRP010000003.1:0-53856 GCA_964630255.1 uncultured Oscillospiraceae bacterium
AATTAAGGAATCTCCGAATAATTCCACTTACTCTGGAGTCAGGCTCACCTGCGAAAGAGGTCATGGGAAAAAGCAAGCCAGACCATCCGGCATGTCCTGCTTTTTCCCATGACCTCGTTCGCTTCCGTACCCAGCACTGGAGCTTGCATGACTTTTATGGATCACATCCATCTGCATCACAGAATAATTCGTTATTTAACGTCACGGTCTTCTTGGCGTAGCGCAGTTCAACGCCAAGCCGGGGCGAGGAAATGTCATGCGGTCTTATGAACGGCTGGTCAGCTCCGCAATGCAACTGCTGCACACGTTTTTGCCCTTATAGGTAACGATGCCCTTGGCGCCATCGCAAAATACGCAGGACGGCTGATATTTCCGAAGCATGATCGTGTCCTCCGAGACAAATATCTCCAGCGTATCCCGCTCCGCGATGTCCAATGTCCGGCGCAGCTCTATTGGCAGAACGATGCGCCCGAGCTCATCCACTTTCCGCACAATGCCAGTCGATTTCATGCGGCGACCTCTCTTTCTCCCTGATAACATGTATTACGTCTTGTTTATATAAAGTACCATATATAGGGAAGAATGTCAATAGGCGCGATATTTACAACTTAAAATTTGGCGATTTTGCCCAATGCTTTCGTTGCCTTATGGGGAGCGCGTTCTTTCACATATTTTCCGGTGCGGCCACGCCCAGGATGCCCAGAGCGTTTTCCAGCACCTGCTTCGTGGCGGCGGCCAAGGCCAGTCGTGCCCGGGCGGTGCTCTTAGTCTCGCCCCGGATGCGGCAGGCGTTATAGAATCTGTGGAACCGGGAGGCTACCTCCGTGGCATAGCGGTTGATGCGGGAGGGATCCAGATCCTGGGCCGCGTCCCGTATCTCCCCGGGAAAGGAGGCCAGAGCTTTGATGAGCTCCCGCTCCTGGGCTGAGGAGAGCAGCGATGCATCGGCTTTTTCTGGCAGCGTCAAGCCGTCGGCGGCCAAGGTGCTCAGCAATGAGCAGATGCGGGCGTGTGCGTACTGAACATAGTACACTGGGTTTTCGCTGTCCTGGCGCACCGCCAGGTCCAGGTCGAATTCCAGGTGACTGCCGGGACTGGCGTTGAAGAAATACCGGCAGGGGTCTCGGCCGATCTCGTCCATCAGGTCTGCTAGGGTCAGGGCCTTGCCCGTTCGCTTGGAAACCTTCACCGTCTCGCCGCCTCGGGTCAAGCGCACCATCTGCATGATGAGAAAATCCAGCGCCCGGCCGTTCAGACCAAGCTCCGGGCATTCCATGGTTCGGCCGAAGCGGATGGCATGGCCGTGGTGGTCCGCGCCCCACACGTCGATGACCCGGTCAAAGCCCCGCTCCACGAACTTGTTGCGGTGGTAGGCGATGTCTACGGCGTAGTAGGTCCAAGTGCCGTCGGCCCGGCGCATGCATTCGTCCTTGTCCGCGCCAAAATCGGTGTTGCGCAGCCACAGCTGGCCGTCCTTCTCATAGGTGTGACCGGCCTTGGTGAGGATGTCCACCGTCTCGGTCACATAGCCGGATTCATGCAGCTCCGTCTCCAAAAACCAGCGGTCGAACTTGATGCCGTAGCGCTCCAGATCGACGCGCATCCGCTCGATGTTCCGGGGGATGCCGTAGTCAATAAAAGCTTTTTGCCGCTCGGCAGGAGTCACGGCGTCGTATCGGTCCCCCTCGGCCTCATATATCTCTTGGGCCAGAGCGCGGATGTCATCCCCGTGGTAGCCGTTGTCGGGGAATGTGATGGCGTCCTCCCCGTGGATGAGTTGGAGGTATCGTGCCTCCACGGAGCGGCCGAACAGCTCTACCTGATGGCCGGCATTATTAACATAAAACTCCCGCCACACGTCCCAGCCGGCCCAGTCCAGCACGGCGGCCATAGTATCGCCCAGAACGCCGCCCCGGGCGTTGCCGATGGTCATGGGACCGGTGGGGTTGGCGGAAACGAATTCCACCATGGCCTTTTTGCCGCTGCGTGTCTCCGCCCGGCCGTAATCGGCGCCCTCGTCCTTGACAGCCTCCAGTACGGCGTCATACCATGCATCCCCCAGCCGGAAATTCAAAAAACCGGGGCCGGCGGCCTCGGCGGCGGTGAACCATGTGCCGTCCAGCGCAAGGCCGGACAGGACCTGCCCCGCGATGACCTGGGGCGCGGCGTGGAGGGCCTTGGCCCCTACCATGGCGTGGTTGGCGGCAAGATCGCCGTTTTGAGTGTTCTTGGGGATGCTGACGGCGCCGGAGACATCCTCCAACGCCGGGACAGCCGCTTTGATCAGCGTATCGACGCGCTGTTTTGCTCTTTCGATCAGATCAGCCATTTTTGTTCTCTCTTACGTTTATCTTGAATTTGTTCCGCCCTATGGGGGTGTGGTTGAAGTCGATGTCGTAATCCAGATCCATGGTGCCGCCGTGCTCTCCGAGGCGGGCGTCAATACGGCGGGTATCCACGCCCATGGTAGCGCTCCCGAAGGGCGTTTCATACAGGAAAAAGTCTTTCTTGCCCTCACGGAACACCATTTCCGAGTTCAGGCTGCCCTCCCGGCGCAGGACCACGCCCATAGGGCCGATGGTAAAAGTGGTGCGGGTGCCGTCCAGCCCGGTGAGGTCGCTCTCCTCGTAGGTGAAGCGGCTCTCCCCGTCCTGGAAACCGTACTTTCCGGCGGTGACCAGCTCTATCTCGTCCTTCTGACCGCTGGGGTCGTGCTGGATGCCGGTGATGGAAATTATTGCGTCTCTCATTTTCATGTGGTCTATCATATAATAAAATCTCCCCCAAAACAAGGAAAACTTACGCGTTCGGAAAATTTTCATCGCATTATACTATAGCACATTATATCATAACTATGCTATAATGCAATCAGAAGAATAGGAAAGTGCAAAACACGAGCTTTGCAACTTCCCTCACATCCCTACAGAAGAAGGATAAGAAAGGTGAGCGATGTGACGATCGAGTTTACCGAAAAGGAATTCAGACGGCTTCTGGACCTGGTCTACGTAGGGGACTGGATACTCAACTCCGCCCGGGGAGAGGATCGGTTCGAGGATTACGATATGCTTCAAGAAAAGCTGTTCGCCCTGTGCCCCCAGGAGGGGATGCGCTCTCTCGTTGAGACGTGGCAGGGCCATGTGTTCCCCTCCCGGGCCTATGAGGAGGGCGGCATCCATGAGGCCATCGCAGACTATGAGGATGCGGTGTTCTTCGATATCCTGGCCGAGGAGCTGGCCCGCCGGGATATGGAGGGCGAGGGCGTGGACGCCAACGACGAAAATGAGCTTCTGACCCGAATGGATGAGTATTATAACGAGTTTGAGCAGCACGGCATCGATAACCTGACTGTGGACAACTGACAAAAGACGCAGCGCCGCCCGGCGGGTCTGGACCGCATCCCTACAAGAGGACCGAGAAAACATATAAAGATTTGCGTGTGGCCAGAGGCGAAAGCTTCTGGCCGCTTTTTTACGGCTATGGCGGGCCATCTGTTTGTTGACATTGTCATCAGCGAAATGTGGACAGCAAGATCAGCCTTGCCTGCAAGGCCGGAATGATGTATACTGTTTTCGGAACTACGCCCGCGCTCTGCGCGGCGGAACAGAGGAGGATACACCGTATGAAGACCATTGATTTTGCCCGGAAGACCGTCGTTGTCACAGGTGGCACCGGCGGCATCGGCCACGCGGTGGTGAAGGCCCTGCTGGGGGCTAACGCCAAGGTTGCGGCCATATATCGTTCCGAGCATGCGAGAACGGAGACCGCCCGGGCCATGGATGGCCTTGGGACTATCGAATTTTTCAGGCTGGACACCGCTGATATACCGGCCATCGGTCCCTGCGTGGGCCAGATCGTGGACCAGATGGGCCCTATTGCGGGCCTGGTCCAATGCGCGGGCCTTATGGGCGGCAGTCCAGGCCTGGAGCTGGACCCGGCGGACTGGGACCGGCTCATGGACGTGAACGCCAAGGGCACCTTCTTCCTGATGCAGGCGGTGGTGGGCCAGTCCATGAAGGATACTGGCGGCGCCATCGTGAACATCGCCTCCATGGCGGGTATCCGGGGCATGGTCCCGCCCCTGCAGAGTCCTCATTACAGCGCCTCTAAGGCCGCAGTGGTAGGCATTACCATGCAGGCGGCGGTGGAGTGGGCCCCCATTGGGATCCGTGTCAACTGCATCGCCCCCGGCGGCGTGAAGGTGGGCCCTATGGCCTTCTCACGCAAGGAGGACATCCCGCCGCATCTGGTGGCCAACGTCCCCTCCAAGGACCTGGTGGAGCCGGACTGCATCGCGGACACTATTTTGTACCTTCTGAGCGATATGTCCCGCTCCATGACCGGACAGTGCCTGGTGCTGGACGGCGGCGCCAGTGTGTGCGGGTATTGACATATTGATCCGGAAAAGAGTATAATATTGTCCTGTAAGAGGGAGTAGTTTGCGCGGGGTCTTCAGACACCCGCGTCCGGCGGTCCGTCAGTACGGCCTATGGGGTCCGGGCTGCCGCAGATCGAAAGATTTGAAACGAGACTTTTACCGTGTGCTTTGCGTACGGTAAAAGCCTCGTTTTTCCGTGAAAGGGGGAGCGGTCATGTCCTTATTCGCGCTGATTCTGTTTATTATGACATATATTTTGATGATATCCCTGCCCAAATATCGTCCTTGGGTGGCGATGGCCAGCGCGGCGGTCTATATCGTCTGTGGTTATGTGCCTTTGGCGAAGCTGGCAGGGGCCATCGACTGGAACGTGCTGATGATGCTGGCGGGCACCATGGGCACGGTGAGCCTGTTCATTGAGTCCAAGATGCCTAACCGACTGGCGGAGATGCTGCTGTCTAAGACGCCCAACGTCATGTGGGCGGCGGTGGTAATGAGCTTGTTCGCGGGGGTCATATCCGCCTTTGTGGACAACGTTGCCACGGTGCTGATGCTGGCCCCGGTGGGCCTTGCCATCGCGTCCCGATTGGGCGTCAGCCCCATCCCGCTGCTCATATCCATCGCGGTCAGTTCCAATCTCCAGGGGGCCGCCACCCTGGTGGGGGACACCACCTCCATCATGCTGGGCGGCTACGCAGACATGGATTTTTTGGATTTTTTCTTCATGGACGGCCGGTTCAGCATCTTCTGGGCGGTGGAGCTGGGAGCCCTGGTCACGGTGCCGATCATCCTGTTTTTGTTCCGGGACCAACGGGAGCAGGTGGACATCCGGGACCGGACTGAGGTAACAAACTATGTCCCCACCTGGCTTCTGGCGGGCACAGTTGCTCTGCTCATCGCCGCCTCTTTTATCCCCGGCAAGCCCGCCGTGACCAACGGCTTGATCTGCGTGGGCGTGTTTGCTGTGGGAGCTGTCCATTCCTGTATCCGGGAACGAAGCGCAAAAAATGTCAAGCGCGCTCTGGCGGAGATCGACGTGCAGACCCTGTGTCTGCTGGCGGGGCTGTTCGTGGTAATTGAGGGCATCACAGCCGGCGGCGTCATCAACGCCATCGCCGCCCTGTTTATCCGGGTGGGAGGGGACGATCTGTTCGTCATGTACACCATCATCGTCTGGGGCTCGGTGATTTTTTCCGCCTTTGTGGACAACATCCCCTATGTGGCCACCATGTTGCCTGTGGTCAGCGGCATCGCCGCCGCCATGGACTGCTCGCCCATATTGCTGTATTTCGGTCTGCTCACCGGAGCCACCCTTGGGGGCAACATCACCCCTATCGGGGCGTCGGCCAACATCACGGTCATCGGCATCCTGCGCCGTCAGGGCCATGAAGTGAGCACAAGAGATTTCATGCGCATCGGCCTGCCCTTCACTCTGGCCGCTGTGCTGGCCGGCTATCTCTTCTGTTGGTTTATCTGGCGTTAACTGTATCCTCCCTCGCTATTGTGATTAATTGTTGATTATAGGCGTGCGGCAAAGGGTGTAAAGCCGCTCCGCGATTGACAACAACGCCGCTTTGAGATATATTTACAGTCTGTAAGGGGAGTGTGCCATGGGCCGGGATCTTGAGCCATATCAGATGATAGAGCGAAGCATCATAACAAAATATCGAAAGACCCTGTGGCGTCCCTTTGTAGAAGCGGTGAAGCGCTATGAGCTGATCCGGGCGGGGGACAGAATAGCTGTGTGCATCTCCGGCGGCAAGGATTCCATGCTCATGGCAAAGCTCATGCAGGAGCTGCACCGCCACAGCGAAGCGCCTTTTGAGATGGTCTTCCTAGTGATGGATCCCGGCTACAACGAGGCGAACCGCCGGCGCATCGAGGCCAACGCCGCTCTGCTGCATATCCCGGTCACCATATTTGAGTCGAATATATTCGCTGTGTCCAACAGCGTGGAACAGAATCCTTGCTATCTCTGCGCCAGGATGCGCCGGGGACATCTGTACAGCAAGGCCCGATCCCTTGGCTGCAACAAGATCGCGCTGGGCCACCATTTCAACGATGTCATAGAAACCACCCTGATGGGGATGTTCTATGGCGCCCAGCTCCAGGGGATGATGCCCAAGCTCCACAGCACTAACTTCCCGGGCATGGAGCTCATACGGCCCCTATACTGCGTCCATGAGGACGATATCATCGCCTGGAGCCGGTACAACCACCTTGAATTTATCCAGTGCGCCTGCCGGTTCACGGAGAACAGCACCGTTTCCGACAGCGGTATCAGCAATTCCAAGCGCCAGGAGATCAAGCTGCTCCTGCGCCGCTTGAGGCAGGACAATCCGAACATAGAGAAGAATGTTTTTACCAGTCTGCACGCCGTATGCCTGGATACGTTTCCCGGCTATAAGAGCGGCGGCGCGGCCCATAGCTTTCTGGAGGCGTATGACAGTAAGCATGAATGACGTGCGAGGGATGGAAAAATGGATTTTTGGAAGATGAACGGGGCGGGGAATGACTTCATCATTCTCAATGATATGGTTTCCGCCATTCCCGATGAGCTGCTTCCCTATATCGCCCGGACGGTGTGCGAGCGGCGGCTGTCGGTGGGCGCGGACGGCCTGATGGTGGTGCGCCCGGCCGAGGCCGGCGGCGACTATAGGATGCTCTTTTACAACGCTGACGGCAGCATGGGGGAGATGTGCGGAAACGGCGCCCGGTGCATCTGCCGGTATGGGTATGAAAACGGCCTGGCGGGGCCGATCCAGACCGTGGAGACCACCGCCGGCCCTGTGACCGGCTGGCGCATCGGCGGCCGGCAGTATCGGGTGCGGCTGAACGATCCAACGGTGATGGAGCTGGATTATCCTGTGGAGGCGGGCGGCGCCAGATGGCCCTGCGCCTATGTGGAACTGGGCGACCCGGGACTGCCCCATGCGGTCGTGCCCTATAGGGATCTTAAAAATGCGGATGAGAACGCCCTCCGGGAGCTGGGCCGGACCCTGCGGCATCACCCGGCTTTCCCCAAAGGGGTCAATGTGAACTTCTATGAGTTGGGCACAGACGGCCGGATATTTGAGCGGACCTTTGAGCGGGGTGTGGAGGACTTCACCTACGCCTGCGGCACCGGTACCGGTTCGGTGGCGGCGGTGCTGACCCTGATGGGAAAGGTGAGCGGTCGGGGCGTTCAGGTGGATATGACCGGCGGCACCCTTATCATCGACGCGGAGCAGGAGGGAGGCCGGATCAAAAACCTGTATCTCACCGGCCCGACCAACATCGTGTGCAAGGGCGATCTCACCGATGAGGATTTGGCGTTCTGAAGCGATCTGAGACCCGGCATGGGCTTTGCCTTGTGCCGGGTCTTTCTCAGCCTGCGAGCAGCTTTATAAACTGCTCTATGCTCACAAAGCCGGCCTTTGCAAGAGCACGCCGCCTTGCGCCGGAGGGCGTGATATGATAAAATACCTGTCATGAAGATATATTTCGCGCCTCTGGAGGGCATCACAGACTATATTTACCGCCGTATACACCGGCGGTTTTTCCCGGGTGTGGATAAGTATTTCACACCCTTTCTCAGCCCTACGCAGAACCATATTCTCCCGCCCCGAGAACTGCGGCAGATAGCGCCGGAAAACAACGAGGGCGTCCCCCTTGTGCCACAGCTTCTCACCAAAAACGCCGCCGACTTCCTCTGGGCGGCGGGCAGGCTTGCGGATATGGGCTATGGGGAGGTCGATCTGAATCTTGGATGCCCATCCGGGACGGTCACGGCCAAAGGCAAGGGAGCGGGGCTTCTGGCGGATCGGGACGCTCTCCGGCGGCTTTTGGACGGCATATTTGCCGCGCCGCCCGTGCGGATATCGGTCAAGACCCGGCTGGGCATAGCGGCTCCGGAGGAATTCAGGTCCATTCTTGAGATATACAACGATTATCCCATCGCGGAGCTCATCGTCCACCCCCGCACGAAGGCGGAGATGTACCAGCCCGGCACGGTGCGCCTGGATGCCTTTGAGGCCGCCCTTGGGGCCAGTCGGGCGCCCGTCTGCTACAATGGGGATATACTGACCGCGGGAGACTGTCTGGCGGTGGAGAAGCGCTTTCCTGCCGTCTCCGCCCTGATGATCGGCCGGGGACTTGTAGCCGACCCGGGCATGCTGTCCGATAACAGGGATAAGGATACGCTGTATCGGTTTCATGAGGAACTGTGCCGGACCTATTGCGAAGCGTTCGGAGGCCCGGGAAGCGCCCTGCATCGGATGAAGGCTGTATGGGGCTTCATGCTTCGCGGCTTTCAGGACGGCGAGAAATACCGGAAGCGGCTCATAAGGGCGAAACAATGGGACGAATTTCGGATGCTGACGCGGGAGATGTTTGACCGGCTGGAGCTTGTTGGAGAGGCGGAGACCGTAGCGGTCTCTCCATGATTTCAAAGGTAACTTTGGATTGTATTTTCAGGTCTTGTATTGTATAATAAATTGTTAGGACCTTTACCCAAGAGAAGGAATACAGAACATGCCCGAAAAGATCACTATTCAGGGGGCCCGTGCCAACAACCTGAAGAATATCGATATAGAGCTCCCCCGGGACAGGCTGGTGGTGTTCACCGGACTTTCCGGCAGCGGTAAATCCAGCCTGGCCTTCGATACTATCTACGCCGAGGGCCAGCGTCGGTATGTGGAGAGCCTGTCCAGCTACGCACGGCAGTTTCTGGGCCAGATGGACAAACCGGATGTGGATTACATCGGCGGCCTGTCCCCGGCTATCTCCATCGACCAGAAGACCACCTCCCGGAATCCCCGCTCCACAGTGGGCACCGTCACGGAGATACACGATTATCTGCGTCTGTTGTGGGCGCAGATCGGTATACCGCACTGCCCAAAATGCGGCAAGGAGATTCGCCAGCAGACCGTGGACCAGATTGTGGACCGAATCATGGAACTGCCGGAGGGGACCAAGATGCAGATCCTGGCCCCGGTCATCCGCGGGAAAAAGGGCGAGCACAAAAAGGTGCTCGAGGATGCCCAGCGCGCCGGCTTCGTCCGAGTCCGGGCGGACGGGAATATCTATGACCTCACCGAGGTTATCCCTCTGGAGAAGAACAAGAAGCACAACATTGAGATCGTGGTGGACCGCCTGGTGATGAAAGCGGATATCACTCGCCGTCTGACTGATTCTGTGGAGACGGCCTTGGGTCTGTCCGGCGGGCTTGTCTATGTGGACCTGGCGGGCGGCGACAGGGAACTGACCTTCTCGCAGAATTATGCCTGTGACGACTGCGGCATCTCCATCGAGGAGATGACGCCCCGGCTGTTTTCCTTCAACGCGCCCTATGGCGCCTGTCCCAAGTGCGGCGGCCTGGGGACGCTCCTGCGGGTGGATCCTGCGCTCATCATGCCCAACCCCGATCTGTCCCTGATGGACGGCGGTATCACGGCCTACGGCTGGTCCAATGTCCGGGGCGATTCAATTTGCCGGATGTATTATGAGGCCCTGGCACGCCGATATCACTTTGATCTCCATGACCCTATAAAAACGCTGCCGGAGGCCGCCATCAACGCCATTTTATACGGCACAAACGGCGAACCCCTGGAGCTTCGCTATGAGCGCGGCTCCGGCTATGGTACCCTCACCAAGGATTTCGAGGGCATCGTGAACAACCTGGAGCGGCGGTATAAAGAGACCCAGTCCGCCTCCGCCAGGGCGGATCTGGAGGACTGCATGGGGGAGTATGACTGTCCCGCTTGCGGCGGAGACCGGCTGAAGCCAGAGGTCCTGGCCGTCACGGTGGGCGGACTCAATATCGCTCAGTTCAGCCGCATGCCCGTTACCCAGGAGCTGGAATTTCTGGAAAAGCTGGAGCTGACCGAGAAGGAGAAGATCATTGCCGACCGCATCCTCAAGGAGATACGCCAGCGGCTGGGATTTCTGGTCAGCGTTGGGCTGGGATATTTGACACTGTCCCGCGGCGCGGTCACTCTCTCCGGTGGGGAGAGCCAGCGCATCCGCCTTGCCACCCAGATCGGCTCCGCCCTCATGGGCGTACTGTATGTGCTGGATGAACCCAGCATCGGCCTGCACCAGCGTGACAACGCCAAGCTCTTGGCTACCCTCCGCCGCCTGACCGACATGGGAAATACCCTTATCGTTGTGGAGCATGACGAGGATACCATCCGCGCTGCGGACTGGGTGGTGGATATCGGCCCCGGAGCGGGCGTCCACGGGGGACAGGTGGTCTGCGCCGGTACGCCGGAGGATATCATGGCCTGCGAGGCGTCTGTTACCGGCCAGTATCTCAGCGGTCGGAAGCGGATAGACGTTCCCGTTAGGCGCAGAAAGGGCAACGGACATGTTCTGTCTGTCCGGGGCGCGGCGGCGAATAATCTGAAAGACCTGGACGTAGATATCCCACTGGGGGCCTTTACCTGCGTCACGGGCGTGTCCGGCAGCGGAAAATCCTCTCTGGTGAACGAGGTCATTGAAAAGAAGCTGGGCGCAGATCTGAACCGGCGCAAGGTGCGTCCTGGCAAGTGCAGGAGCATAGCGGGCCTGGAATATCTGGACAAGGTCATCGACATCGACCAGAGTCCCATCGGGCGGACGCCCCGGTCCAATCCCGCCACCTATACGGGTCTGTTCAATGATATCCGCGACCTGTTCGCCTCCACCCAGGACGCAAGGCTCAGGGGATATAAGCCCGGCCGGTTTTCCTTCAACACCAAGGGCGGCCGGTGCGAGGCGTGCGCGGGGGACGGTCTCATCAAGATCGAAATGCTGTTTCTGCCGGATGTGTATGTACCCTGCGAGGTGTGCCATGGGAAGCGATACAACCGCGAGACCCTGGAGGTGCGGTATAAAGGAAAGAATATCGCGGATGTGCTGGATATGACCGTAGAGGAGGCCCTTGACTTTTTCCAAAATCAGGAATCTATCCGCATTAAGCTGCAGACGCTGTGGGATGTGGGCCTTGGCTATGTCAAACTTGGCCAGTCCTCCACGACGCTCTCCGGCGGCGAGGCCCAGCGGGTCAAGCTGGCTACGGAGCTGGCCCGCCGCAGCACGGGCAGCACGTTCTATATTCTGGACGAGCCGACCACCGGTCTGCATACGGCGGATGTGGCCCGACTGCTGTCTATCCTGCAGCGGCTGACAGATGCAGGCAATACCGTTTTGGTCATAGAGCACAATCTAGACGTCATCAAATGCGCCGACTATATCATCGACCTGGGTCCGGAGGGGGGCGATGGCGGCGGCGAGCTGGTGTTTGCCGGCACTCCGGAAGAATGCGCCGCATCCCCCAACAGCTATACGGGACAGTTCTTGAAGAAAGTATTGCAGAGATAGGAACGGCCAATGGATATTGCTTCGATCATAACGGAAATGGGCGCTGGGAAGGCTGTGGCCACTTTTGTTGTCTCCATGCTCCCCATCGTGGAGCTGCGGGGCGCGATCCCCATAGGCGCGGGCCTTGGCCTGCCTGTCTGGCAGGCCGCGGTCATCAGCGTGGTGGGCAATATCCTGCCGGCGCCGTTCATCATAGCTTTTATCCGGGTCATCATGGACTGGCTGCGTCAGAAAGCCGCATGGGCGGAAAAATTTGTCCGGTGGCTGGAGGACAAGGGGACGGGAAAGAAGGCGGACAAGATCCGCCAGGCGGAGTTTTGGGGCCTGATGCTGTTTGTGGCCATCCCCTTTCCGGGGACCGGCGCATGGACCGGATCGCTGATCGCGGCGCTGCTGAATATGCGCATGAAAAGGGCGCTTCCTCCAATCGTGCTGGGGGTGCTGGTGGCCTCAGTTATCGTGTCGCTGGCCACGGCCGGCGTCATCAAGCTGTTAGTATGACAATGCAGGAGAAAGCGCTTGAAAAGATAGAAGGACAGGTGGCCGCCGTCATCTATTTCAACGACGACAACGGCTATACCGTCCTGCGCTTGGATGTGGACGACGGCTCCCAGGCCATTGTCGTGGGCTGCATCCCCATGGCCGCGCCGGGGGAGAGCATCACGGCCTGGGGCGCGTGGACCCGGCACGCCACCCACGGCGAGCAGTTCAAGGCCGAGTACACGGAGCGTACTATGCCCACCGGGGCGGCTGCCATATTCAATTATCTCTCCAGCCGCGTCATCAAGGGCATCGGTCCCGCCACGGCGGCGATGATCGTGGCAAAATTCGGGGATAACGCCCTGGAGGTCCTCCGGGATCATCCGGAGAAGCTTGCGATGCTAAAGGGCGTGAGCATGAAAAAGGC
Source organism: uncultured Oscillospiraceae bacterium (assembly GCA_964630255.1). Classification (GTDB taxonomy): domain Bacteria; phylum Bacillota; class Clostridia; order Oscillospirales; family Oscillospiraceae; genus CAJOIG01. The sequence continues at coordinate 12,624 of CAZVRP010000003.1, forward strand.
GGAGGAGATGTCCGCTGCCTTCCGCCGCCAGACGGGCATGCGCTCGCTCATGGAATTTCTGGGCGGCGCCGGGCTGGCGCCGGTCCTGGCTCTGCGCCTTTACCGGTACTATGGGGACGAGGCGCTGGACATGGTGCGGGAGAATCCCTATATTCTTGCCGGCGTCCGGGTGGGAGGCACCTTTGCGGAGGCAGACGCCCTGGCGCTGGCCAACGGCGTAGAGGCGGACGATCCCCAGCGTATCGCGGCGGCGCTCCTCTTTGAACTGCGCCATAACGGCGATAACGGACACTGCTTTCTGCCGGTAGACAAGCTCACTGCCGCCACCGCCCAGCTCATCGGCGTGGACGCGTCCCAGGTGGGGGAGGGCCTCGATATCCTCCTCGACTCAGGGGACGTCATTCAGGAGCCTGTGGCCAATGTGACGGCATGCTACCTGGCCCCCTTGTACAGCGCGGAGACCTATGTGGCACAGCGCCTGCGGGACATGGCGGGCTATACCTATGAGAAAACGGGCGTCAGCGTGGCGCGGGTCATTGAGACCATGGAGGCGGAGCAGGGCATATCCTTCGCGCCCCAGCAGCGCAAAACTCTGGACGCGGCGGCTGTGAAGCAGCTGGTGGTCATCACTGGCGGCCCCGGCACGGGCAAGACCACATCGGTGCGGGCCGTGCTGGCGCTGTTCGATGCCATGGGACTGGAGACCTTCCTGGCTGCGCCCACGGGACAGGCGGCCAAGCGGCTGTCCGGGGTGACGGGACGGGATGCCTCAACAATCCACCGTCTGCTGGAGGCCGCCTTTTCCCCGGAGACAGACAGCGTTACCTTCCGCAAGGATATCAACGACCGCCTTCGCTGCGGGGCGCTGATCCTGGATGAGTGCTCTATGATCGACATCGAGCTGATGAAAGCGGTGCTGTCCGCCATCGGTCCGGCCTGCCGGCTGGTGTTGGTGGGCGACGCCGATCAGCTGCCGTCCGTCGGCCCGGGATGCGTGTTTCGGGACATTATCCGCAGCGGAGTGGCCGAGACAGTGCGCCTCACCGAGATATTCCGCCAGAAGGAGGAGAGCCGCATCGTTCTGAGCGCCCACCAGATCAATCGCGGGGAAACACCCGATCTGCGGGTGAATAAGGCTGGTTTTTATTTTATGTGCCGCCGGGAGGCGGAGCAGGCCGCCAATACCATCGTCTCCCTCTGCCAGGAGCGGCTTCCCAAGAATATGGGCATTCCTTCCAACCAGATCCAAGTGCTCACGCCCACCCGAAAGGGGCTGGCAGGGACGGAGGAACTGAACAGGCGGCTGCAGCAGGCGCTGAATCCCCCCGCCGTCAGCAAGCAGGAGTTTACCTATGGTGGCCGGATATTCCGGGAGGGCGACCGGGTGATGCAGATTCGCAACGACTATGATATTCTCTGGCGGACCGACGTGCAGGAGAGCGGCTACGGCATTTTCAACGGGGATATCGGCTATATCAGCGGCATCGACCCGGCGGCGGAGAGCCTGACCGTGGATTTTGACGGAAGAATCGCAGAATATGCGTATGAGCAGGCGTCCGAGCTGGAACACGCATGGGCCATGACGGTTCATAAATCCCAGGGCAGCGAATACCGGGCGGTGGTGATGGCCGCCGTGCGGACGGCGCCCCAGCTGATGTATCGCAGTCTGCTCTACACCGGCGTGACCCGGGCCGCGGAGCTTCTCGTGCTCGTGGGCGATGAGGCGGTGATCCGGACCATGACGGAAAATGGCCGCCGGAACAAGCGTTATAGCGGCCTCCGTATCCGTTTGGCTGAAGATGAGTAAGCCAACGGACCGTTTTTGGGACCTTTTGTATCCCACACGCTGTATATTCTGCCGGAATTTTTTGCCGCCGGGCAGACCGGGCGTCTGTCCCGTGTGCGAGGCGGCGCTGCCCTGGATACCGGAAGGCGGCCATCGGCGGGGCAACTTCTTTTCCGAATGCGTCTCCGTACTGCGCTATGAGGACGATGTGAAGTCGGCTATCCACCGCTATAAATTCAACGGCGTCCAGGCATACGCCCCTGTTTTTGGAGAAATGCTCGCCTCCTGCATCTATGAAAACCTGGAGAGCGGATACGACATCCTATCCTGGGTGCCGCTGGACCCTGTCCGCCGGCACGGGAGAGGATACGATCAGGCGGAGCTTATCACCCGGGAGGCCGGCAGGCGTCTTTGCCGGGAGCCTGTGCCCGTTCTGAAAAAGCGGTGGGGAAGAAAGGCCCAGTCCAAGACGGGCGACCCCGCCAGCCGCAAAGCAAACATCGCCGGCGCCTATCGGGCGTCCGATCCGGCGCTCATCGCCGGAAAGCGCATACTTCTTATCGATGATATCGTGACCACCGGCGCTACGCTGTCGGAGTGCGCCAAGACACTGCTCCTGGCCGGGGCAGAGGATGTCTGCTGCGCCACGCTGGCCAGCACCCAGTAGGAGGATCATTATGCTGTTTTTTGAAAGAGATATCGCCATCGACCTGGGCACTCTGACTACCCTGATCTATGTGCGAGGCAGGGGGATACGTCTGCGGGAATCGTCGCTGGTGGCCATGGACAGCACCAACGGCCGTATGCTCCGCATCGGTGAGGAGGCCAAGAAGATGCTGGGCCGCACGCCGGCCAATATCGTGCCTATCCGGCCTATCGTATCCGGCGTCATTTCCGATTATGATATGACGGCGCGTATGCTGAAGGAGTTCATCGGCCGCATCACATCCTTCAGCCTGTTCAAGCCCCGGGTGCTCATCTGTGTGCCGGGGAGCATCACCGGTGTGGAGGAGCGTGCGCTCATCGACGCGGCCATCGAGGCCGGCGCCCGAAAGGTCTATCTGGTGGAGGCGTCTCTGGCCACAGCCGTGGGCGCCGGGATAGATATCACCAAGGCGGACGGCCACATGATTATTGATATCGGCGGCGGCACCACGGAGTGCGCCGTGGTATCCCTGGGCGGCGTAGTAGAGTGTGAATCCATCAAGACCGCCGGCATGGCCTTTGACGACGCCATCGTCCGATTCATTCGCAAAAAGCACAACCTGCTCATAGGCGTCCGCACAGCCGAGGAGATGAAGCTGTCCATCGGCTGCGTCTATCCCCGCCCGGAGGTGTCCTATGAGGAGGTCAAGGGCCGCTGTCTGGTGACGGGCCTGCCCCGGAGCGTGACCATCAGCTCCACAGATATCATCGAGGCGCTGGAGGAACCCATGGCCCGGGTGATGGAGGCCGTGCACCTGGTCCTGGAGCGGACGCCTCCGGAGCTGGTGGGCGACGTGGCCCAGAACGGCATCGTGCTGTCCGGCGGGGGCAGTCAGCTTTGGGGGCTGGACAAGCTCGTCACCGAACAGACCGGCATCGACACTGTCCTGGTTGACGATGCACTGGCCTGCACCGCCTATGGCGCGGGGCGGATGCTCCAGACGCTCAATGATATGAACGAGGGCATGATAAACCTGGCCCGCCGAAGGCAGATGAAGGCCAGCTCATGACCCGATAACGCAAAACCTCCCGGCGGTTTCCCCTGGAGACTTGCAACAAAAAGCGGCGGCCGTTCAGACCGCCGCCGTGTTCTGTTGTACCTTTTCCGTCATCCAGGCCAGCGCATCGGCCCAGGTGGTTTCTTTTTCAAGCTCGTTCAGGACCTCATGCCGGGCGCCGGGATAGAGCTTTACGGTCACATCTTTCATCCCTGACTGCCGGAAACGGCTGGCAGTCTTGTTCACGCCTTTTCCGTAGTTCCCTACGGGGTCGTCCTCGCCCGCGAGGAACAGAATGGGCTTGTCCTTGTCCATCTTTTCCAGATGAGAGCGCCGGGAGATGATATAAAGACCGTGGAGCATGTCCCGCATGAGTCCAGCTGTGGCGGTAAAGCCGCAGAGAGGATCCGCGTCGTACTTTCGGATGACCGCTTCATCGCGGCATATCCAATCGTTTTCTCCGATGGGGTTTTTGATCCGCTTCAGATAGCCGCCGAATGCCAGCTTCTGCAGGGCTTTGCTGCGGCTTTTGCTGCCGTTGACCTTGATCTCCCGGCTGGCCAGCGCCATGCCGGCGCGGCACACGATACCCGGCTGGTGCCCGGTGCCGGAGAGGACACAAGCATCAAAATCCGCCGGATACCATCCCAAGTAGGTCCGAGCGATAAAGCTGCCCATGCTGTGGCCGCAAAGCACCGCAGGAACGCCGGGATACCGCGACGCCAGAAGGTCATGCAGATGTTTTTCGTCCTGCACCAGGTGAGTCCAGCCATCCTCCTCTCCGAACCAGCCCAGCTCTGTCTCATCCCGAATGCTCAGACCATGACCCAGGTGGTCGTCGCCGGCGGTCACATAGCCGCAGTCGGCAAGATACGATGCAAAGTCATGATAGCGGCCGATGTGCTCCGCCACGCCGTGGACCAGCTGCACCACGCCCCGAATGGGGCCGCCCGGTATCCACAGGCGGCCATGGATATCGTTCGCCCCATTGGAGGAAGCAAACGTGAAATCGCTGATTTTGACCATGGCAAACTTCCTTTCTCCGTGTTATACTTTATGTATGATTTTACTATATCCGTCCGTTTTCGTCAACGATGGGAGGGAGGCAACGCCATGAACGGATATGTGATCGCTCTGGACCAGGGAACGACATCCTCGCGGGCTGTCATATTTGACGCGACAGGGAACATCGTATCCCTGGCCCAATATCCTTTTGTCCAGCACTATCCAAGGCCCGGCTGGGTGGAGCATGACCCCATGGAGATACTGGAGACCCAATATCACGCTCTGGAAGCCGCGTTTGAAAAGTCCGGCCTCTCCGGCGCGGATATCGCCGGGATCGGCATCACAAATCAGCGCGAGACCACCATCGTATGGGACCGGGAGAGCGGAAAGCCCGTCTATAACGCCATCGTCTGGCAGTGCCGCCGCACGGCCGCCATGACGGACAGGCTCATAGCGGACGGCATGGCGGAGCAGATCATAAAAACCACCGGTCTTGTACCGGACCCGTATTTTTCCGCCACAAAGATCAGGTGGATACTGGATAACGTGCCCGGCGTTCGGGCCGGGGCGGAGCAGGGGAGGTTCCTTTTCGGAACGGTGGATTCCTGGCTGATCTGGAACCTCACCGGCAGCCATGTAACAGACTATTCCAATGCCTCCCGCACTATGCTCTTTGATATTGACCGACTGTGCTGGGATGCGGATCTGTGCCATGCTTTGGATATCCCCATGGCCATGCTGCCCCAGGCCATCCCGAACGCCCGGGATTTCGGTCGTATCAAGCCTGGCATTCGGGGCCTTGAAAAACTGGCCGGCATACCTGTGTGCGGCGCGGCGGGAGATCAGCAGGCGGCGCTTCTGGGTCAAGGCTGCATCCGGCCCGGTCAGGCAAAAAACACATTTGGGACAGGCTGTTTTACCCTGATGAACGTTGGTCCTGCCGCCCCGAGAAGCAAAAACGGCCTTCTGACCAGCGTCGCCTGGCAGATCGATGGGCAGACGGCATACGCTCTGGAGGGCAGCGTGTTCAATGCCGGTTCCTCCATCCAGTGGCTGCGGGACGAGCTGGGACTCATCGCCACAGCTCATGAGTGCGACGTGCTTGCGGAGACGGTGCCGGATACCGGCGGCGTCTATCTGGTGAGCGCGTTCACCGGGCTTGGCGCCCCCTGGTGGGATTCCTATGCACGCGGAACGCTGGTAGGCGTCACCCGCGGCACAGGAAAGGCACATATCTGCCGGGCCACCCTGGAGGGCATCGCCTATCAGGTGGCGGACCTGCTCGAGCTGATGGAGGCGGACAGCGGCCATGAGCTGGATGTGCTCCGGGTGGACGGAGGCGCGTCGGTGTCGGATTTTCTCATGCAGTTCCAGGCGGATGTGCTCCAGCGGCCCATCGACCGCCCCTATACAGTGGAGACCACCGCCCTTGGCGCGGCGTTTTTGGCGGGACTCTCTGCAGGGCTGTGGGCAAACATGGAACAGGTCCAATCCCTGCGCCGGACAAAGCGGCGGTTTGAGCCGTCTATGCCGCCAGAGCAAGCGGAGAGCCTGATGCGCGGCTGGCACAGGGCCGTTGAGAGGGCAAGAGGCTGGGCCGAGAAGTGAACAATTTGTGAATTTGACCGGCGGCTCTTGATATTTTGAGCCGCCGGGATTATGCTTTGTGGAAGTGTAAAAGGCACCGCCGCAGCCTACAGGGAACTGGCGGTGCGAAATTTGTCGGGAAAAGGTATCGATCCATGTCGAGGCAGATGCTGTTTCATCACCATACCGTCAAAGTGGATATGCTCCACGGCCCGCTTTTGAGGAGGATATTGCTCTTTGCCCTGCCGCTGGCTGCCAGCAGTATACTTCAGCAGCTTTTCAACTCGGCGGATCTGGCGGTGGCCGGGCGGTTCGCCGGACACCTGGCCCAGGCCGCCGTGGGGGTAAACACCTCGGTCATCAATCTGCTCATCAATTTGTTTGTGGGCCTGTCCGTGGGCGCCAACGTGGTGATCGCCAACTATATCGGCCAGAGGAGGAGGGAGGAGGTCCTGGACGCCGTTCACACGGTGATGACGCTTTCGCTGCTCTGCGGCGTGTTCCTGATGGGACTCGGTCAGATAGCGGCCCGTCCCATCCTCACAGCTATGGATACGCCCTCCGATACGCTGGATTTGGCGGTCACATATCTGCGCATCTATTTTCTGGGCATGCCCTTTGTGATGGTCTATAATTTTGGCGCGGCCGTCCTTCGCAGTGTGGGGGATACCAGACGGCCCTTGTACAGTCTGCTGGTTTCCGGCGTCATCAACGTGCTTTTGAATCTTCTTTTCGTCATCGGCTTTCATCGCAGCGCCGATGGCGTGGCCATCGCCACGGTGATCTCCAATGGCGTAAGCGCGGCGCTGATCGTTCTATTTCTGCTCAGGGAGGAGGAGATGATCCGCCTGGACCCGCGCCGCCTGCGGATAAAAAAATCCCTGCTGGTCCGGGTGGCCCGAATCGGTGTTCCTGCCGGCATTCAGAGCACGGTCTTTTCTCTGTCCAACGTATGCATCCAGTCCGCCATCAACAGCTTTGGCTCCGCCGCCATCGCCGGATCCTCCGCTGCGGTGAATTTTGAATTTTTCACCTATTTTGTAACCAGCGCCTTCAGTCAGGCCGCCGTGACGTTTATCAGTCAAAACTACGGCGCCCGCCAGTTCGACCGCTGCCGGAAGATTATATGGCTCTCTATGGGCGCAGGCCTGGTAATTACCGGCCTTATGTGCGCCGCATTTGTGCTGGGCCGTGGCGTAGTCATCCGGTTTTATACCACGGACCCCGATGTGGTATACTATGGGCTTATCCGTATGCTGCGGGTGGAGATGTATGCGTTCCTGGCGGTCACTTATGAGGTCATGGGGGCGTCACTCCGGGGCCTGGGCTATTCCATCACGCCCACCGTCTTGATGCTTATCGGCTCCTGTGCCCTGCGCCTTGTATGGGTGTTCACGCTGTTTCAACGGTTCAGCACCTATGAGATGCTCATGGACGTCTACCCCGTGTCCTGGGTCATCACCGGCGTGCTTCTCTTCGCGGCATACGCGGTCATCCGCAGAAAAGTGTTTGCAAAAACTGCGGTCAGCGCATAAAAAAACACGTCTGGCGGCGCCGGACGTGTTTTCGTATGTTTCGTATGTATTGTTACCTCGGCAGCACCGTATCAATGCTGTACCTTACGATCGTTTCGTTGCCGGAGTAATAAAGGCTCAGACGATACCCTGTGCCATCATGGCATCTGCCACCTTCAAGAATCCGGCGATATTGGCGCCGACCATCAGGTCGCCGGGCTTGCCGCACTGGACGGAGGCATCATAGCAGGCCTGGTAAATGTTCTGCATGATCTCCTTCAAGCGTCCATCCACTTCCTCAAAGCTCCAGGACAGCCGCATGGAGTTTTGAGTCATCTCCAGGCCGGAGGTAGCCACGCCGCCGGCGTTGGAGGCTTTGCCCGGGCTGTACAGCAGGCCGTTCTCCTGAACCAGCGCGATGGCCTCCGGGGTCAGAGGCATATTGGCGCCTTCGAACACAGCGATGGCGCCGTTAGCAATCAGGGCCTTTGCCCCCTCGGCATCCATCTCGTTCTGAGAGGCGCAGGGGAGCGCGATGTCGCATTTTACCTGCCAGATGTTCCGGCAGCCTTCATGATACTCGGAGCCGGGCACCTCGCTGGCATAGGCGCTGATGCGCTCGCGGCGATTCTGCTTGATATCAAACAGAACATCCAAGTCGATGCCCCTGGGGTCATAGATATAACCCTGTGAGTCGCTCATGGCAACTACCTTGCCGCCCAGCTGTATGCATTTCTCAGCGGCATACTGGGCCACATTGCCGGAGCCGGAGACGATCACTGTTTTGCCGTCGAAGCTTGTCTCCTTTTGGTTTTTCAGCGCCTCGGAGGCATAGTAACACAGACCGTATCCGGTAGCCTGGGTACGGGCCAGGGAGCCGCCGAAGGTCAGGCCCTTGCCGGTGATGACGCCGCCCTCAAAGCGGTCCACAATGCGCTTGTACTGCCCGTACAGATAAGCGACCTCCCGGCCGCCCACGCCAATGTCGCCGGCGGGTGTATCGGTGAACTGGCCGATATGGCGATACAGCTCGGTCATGAAGCTCTGGCAAAAGCGCATGACCTCAGCGTCGCTCTTTCCCTTGGGATCAAAGTCGGAGCCGCCCTTACCGCCGCCCATGGGCAGTGTAGTGAGGGAATTTTTCAGCACCTGCTCGAAGCCCAGAAACTTTATGACAGAAAGGTTTACAGAGGGGTGGAAGCGAAGTCCGCCCTTGTAAGGGCCGATGGCAGAATTATACTGGACCCGGAAACCCCGGTTCACACGTACGGCACCGCTGTCATCCACCCAGGGGACGCGGAACTCGATCACACGCTCAGGCTCAACGAACCGCTCCAGAAGTCCGGCTTTCTCCCACTCGGGGTGCTGATCGATCACCAGCTCCAAAGACTCGAAGACCTCCCGGACGGCCTGGAGGAATTCCGGTTCCTGTCCGTCGCGGCGGGCCACGTCCTCATAGACGCGCTTAAGATAAGTATTAGAAAGCATAATATCAACCCCCAAAAAATTTAATCCATTATAGCACGAAAGTATATCTTGTGCAAGAAAAATAGGTTTTTTATCATATCTACAGAGTTCTATCAAAGCGAACTTTATGATTTGCTGCCGAATCAGGACAAACCGAGGATGCATAGGCTGTTGCGAGAGGTGATAACGGCAATGCTATCCACGACCTTTATGCTTCTGATCTCCAGCGCTCTTGTGATGCTGCGCCTGGGGGACAATGTATCCTCCTTTCCCAAGCCGCTGAAGCCCCAGGAGGAGCAGGAATGTATCCGCCGCTCGATGGCGGGAGATATGGAGGCCAGAAACACGCTCATTGAGCACAACCTTCGTCTTGTGATGCACATTATCAAGAAGTACTACACTACCAGCGCCGATGCCGAGGACCTGGTCTCTATCGGCACCATCGGACTGATCAAGGGCGTCTCCACCTATCGCCCGGACAAGGGCGTTCGTCTGGCGACTTATGCCTCCAAGTGCATCGAAAACGAAATACTCATGTATTTCCGGGGACAGAAGAAATCTGCCGGGGACGTATCGCTCTCCGATGCGCTGGACGCCGATGGAGAGGGGGACGGGCTGGCGCTGCTGGATACCATCGCAGGGGATCAGGATATGCTGGAGGAACTCTCCAGACGCGAATCTGTAGAGCATGTCCGAAAAGCTGTTGATACCGTCCTGTATGGCAGGGAAGCGGAAATCATCCGCCTGCGTTATGGACTGAACGGAAAGCCGCCTATGCCGCAGCGGGAGGTTGCCCAGATCATCGGCATCTCCCGGTCATATGTATCCCGCATTGAAAAAAAGGCGCTGGAAAAGCTGCGTGACAACATGGTCGGGGAGTAAAAGCGGATGTGGCGGAATAGTATATGGGCAATATACATATAATTTATTGTGAAAATATGAAAAAAGGCTTGATTTGCGCTACCAGATATGGTATAGTCATAACAGCAAAGTTCTTTTCCTGGAGTGGGGCACGTCCCACTCTTTTTCTTGATGTAAAAGAGATTGTCAGAAATTGGAAATTATTTCATGAACCGTGTGGAAAAAACTGTATGGGACCTGGCCCGGCCGGTGATCGAACAGGCCGGCTTAGAGCTTTGGGATGTAGAATATGTGACGGAGGCGGGACAGAAATACCTTCGTCTTTATCTGGATAGTCCGGATGGCGTCACATTGGACGACTGCGAGGCCGTATCCAGGACCATGGACCCCATTCTGGATGAAAAGGACCCTGTGCCGGACAGCTATATATTCGAGGTCAGCTCCGCCGGCTGTGAGCGGGCATTAAAGCGGCCTACGGATTTTGAGCGGTTCATGGGCTCCTTGGTGGAGGTAAAGCTGTACAGCGCCGTGGACGGCGCAAAGCAGTGGATCGGAAAGCTGGCGTCCTACGAGGATGGAGACGTGACCATCGATGCCGGGGGAGTGCGCCGCTTTACCAAGAAACAAATTGCCAGCGTGCGGCTGCGCATGGAATTTTAATCGGAGGATAGAAACATGAACGCCGAATTTTTTGCCGCTATCGAGGACCTGGAAAAGGAGAAGGGCATTCCTCGCGAATATATGTACGACAAGATCAACCAGGCCATGCTGGCCGCCTTCCGCAAGGACAATCCCGATGCCGCCGACAATGTTGTGGTTGAGATGGATGAGGATAAAAAGAAGATTGAGATGTACATCGTCACCGATGTGGTGGAGGAAGTGGAGAATCCAGCCGTTGAGATGACTCTTGACCAGGCCCACAAGATATCCAAGCGGGCGAAGGTCGGCGGGCAAATACGCGTTCCCGTGAATACCAAGGAGTTTGGTCGTATTGCTGCCCAAGCGGCCAAGCAGGTCATTATCCAGGGCATCCGCGAGGCGGAGCGGGGGCTCATCTATGACGAGTTCACCTCCCGGGAGCATGAGATACTCACCGGCGAGGTGGCCCGTATTGACCCGCGCACAGGCAGCGTCTCCATGAAGATCAGCTCCAACTCCGAGTACACAGACGCGCTTTTGTCCGTCAATGAGCAGATCCGGGACGAGGTCCTCACGGAAGGCAAGAGGCTTAAGGTGTATGTCATCGAAGTGCGCAAGTCCTCCCGTGGACCTCAGGTGCTTATCAGCCGGACCCATCCAGGGCTTGTAAAGCGTCTGTTCGATCTGGAGGTACCGGAGATCGCCGACGGCACCGTTGAGATCATGAGCGTCGCCCGAGAGGCCGGCTCCCGCACGAAGATGGCTGTTTGGAGCACTGCGCCGGACGTGGACCCCATCGGCGCCTGCGTCGGACCCAGAGGCAGCCGGGTGGCCAGCATCGTAGACGAGCTTGGCGGGGAGAAGATCGATATCGTCAAATACAGCCAGACACCGGAGGAATATGTAGCGGCCGCGCTGTCCCCGGCAGAAGTTATCAGCGTATATATGGACGAGGAGGGCAAGTCCTGCCGCGTCATTGTGCCGGATAATCAGCTGTCCCTAGCTATCGGCAAGGAAGGGCAGAACGCCCGCCTCGCCGCCAAGCTGACCGGCATCAAGATCGATATCAAGCCCGAGAGCGAGGATTAAAGCTATGGCCGAGCCTGTGCGGATGTGCGTCGGATGCCGTTCCCATGCGCCCAAAAAAGAACTGATCCGCATCGTCCGTACGCCATCCGGGGAGATCGTGGCGGATGCCAAAGGAAAAGCGCCCGGCCGGGGGGCCTATATCTGCCCCAGGGTGGAATGCCTGCAAAAGGCAAGAAAAAGCCGTGCGCTGGAGCGGATGCTCGCCGTTTCCATCCGACAGGAGACCTATGATATTTTAACTGCAGCGATCGAGAAAACGGATGGATAAAGCCCTGCGATATCTTGCCCTTGCCGCGAAGGCGGGCTGTTTGATGACCGGCGCGGAGGGCTGTGCCAAAGCGCTATCAAGGGGGCGCGGACGGCTTCTGCTCATTGCCTGCGATGCCGCCGCGAATACCGCAGCCCAGGCGGAGGCGATGGCGCGCGGTAACGAGCTTGTGCTTTTGCATACCGCCTTCACAAAACGAGAAATAGCCGATGCTGTCGGGCGCGGAACGCCCATTGCCGTGGCTTTGATATGCGGCGAGGGACTGGCTGATGCATTTGCCAAGGCGGTCATAACGGATTGAGGAACAGGAGGAAGTGAATATGAGCAGCTTGATCAAATACCGTGTGCATGAGGTGGCCAAGGATTTTGGCGTCACCTCTAAGGTCATTACGGAGATTTTGACGCAATATGCCACCACCCCCAAAAACCATATGCAGGTTCTTGAGGATGGGGAGCTGAGCATTATTTTCGAATATATGACCCAGCACAATCAGATCGAGAGCATCGCCGAGGTGTTTGCTGACACGGCCGCGCCAAAGGCAGAGGAAAAGCCGGCTGCAAAAGAGAGCAAGAACCAAGGCAGGGCTGACCAGAAGGCCACCTCCGCGCCTACTGCCGCCGCGCAGCCCAAGCAGCCGAAGCCCGAAAAGCCCCATGTTCCCAAGCGGATGCCCGAGAAAAAGGTCGTTGATACCAGAGGCTCCGCCAACACAAATCTGTCCAAGTATGACGAGCGCTTTGACCGGATGGCCGGCGACAAGGCCGATAAGATGAAGCGCGGCAAGGAGAAGATCGGCAACCGCAACAAGCAGCGGCAGAACTCCGCCGCCGCCAGCGCCAAGCGCCGCCAGGAGGAACGGGACAAAATGCAGCGCCTCCAGTTTGAGATTGCGAAGAAGGCTCCCACCCGTGTCCAGATTCCGGACAGGATCTCCGTGCAGGAGTTGGCCGTGCGCATGAAAAAGAGCGGCGCCGAGGTGGTCCGCAAGCTGGTTCGCATGGGCGTGATGGCAAGTCTGCCGGACGTGATAGATTATGATACCGCCGCTCTGGTGGCCATGGAATTCAACTGCAAGGTGGAGCATGAGGTGGTTGTGACCGTGGAGGAGCGACTCATCGACGACCATGTGGACACAGAAGAGGAACTGACCCCCCGCGCTCCCGTAGTGGTGGTCATGGGCCACGTTGACCACGGTAAGACCTCTCTTTTGGACTATATCCGCAACACCCATGTAGCAGCCGGTGAGGCCGGCGGCATCACTCAAGCCATCGGAGCCTATGTGGTGGACATCGGCGGCAATCCCGTAACATTCCTGGACACCCCGGGCCATGAGGCGTTCACCTCCATGCGTGCGCGAGGCGCTATGGTGACGGACGTGGCTATCTTGGTGGTGGCTGCCACCGAGGGCATCAAGCCCCAGACGGTGGAGTCCATCAATCATGCTAAGGCCGCCAACATTCCAATCGTGGTGGCCATCAACAAGATGGATATGCCCGGCGCCAATCCGGAGCGGGTCAAGCAGGAGCTGACGGAGTATGAGCTGGTGCCCGAGGAGTGGGGCGGCGAGACCATCGTGTGCCCGATCTCCGCAAAGACCGGCGAGGGCGTCGATGATCTTCTGGAGATGCTGGCTCTACAGACGGAGATGTTGGGTCTGCGTGCTAACCCCAACCGGGCCGCCAGCGGCACGGTCATAGAGGCGCGGCTTGACAAGGGCCGTGGTCCTATCATGACTGTTCTGGTACAAAATGGTACCTTGAAGCAGGGGGATATCATCATCGCCGGCACGGCAGTGGGACGCGTCCGGACCATGATAAACGACAAGGGCCAGCGGGTCACAGAGGCGGGTCCCGCTGTACCGGTGGAAATCGCCGGTATGAGCGAGGTCCCCAACGCCGGCGACGTATTCAACGCAGTGGCCGACGAGCGCATGGCCCGTGAGCTGGTGGAGGAGCGGAAGGCTAAGGCAAAGCTGGCTGCCAACAGCACGCCCAAGAAGGTCTCTCTGGATGATCTTTTCGCCCGTATCCAGCAAGGCGAGATGAAGGATTTCAACATCATCGTCAAAGCCGATGTGAAGGGTAGCGCCGAGGCTGTGAAGGCGTCGTTGGAGAAACTGTCCAACGAGGAGGTGCGCGTACGTGTCATCCACTGTGCCGTAGGCGCCATCAATGAGTCGGACGTGATGCTGGCCTCCACCTCCAACGCGGTGATCGTCGGCTTCAATGTCCGGCCTGAGAACGCCGCCAGAGACAGCGCCGCCCGCAGCGAGGTCGATATCCGGCTGTACCGGGTCATCTATGACTGCATCAACGAGCTTGAGGCAGCTATGAAGGGTATGCTGGCGCCTAAGTTTGAGGAAAAGATCATCGGCCATGCCGAGGTCCGCCAGACCTACAAGGTCTCCAAGGTGGGCACCGTCTGCGGCTGCTATGTCCTGGACGGCAAGATCCAGCGCAACTGCCAGGTCCGCGTCCTGCGGGACAACATCGTGGTCTATGAGGGCGCGCTGGCCTCCCTGCGCCGTTTCAAGGATGATGTGCGGGAGGTTGCCTCCGGCTATGAGTGCGGCATGCAGGTGGAGAAATTCAACGATATCAAAGAGCTTGACGTGATCGAGTGCTTTGTGATGGAGCAGATCAATGCCTAATCACCATATCGACCGTATCAACGATGATATCCGCCGTGTGCTGGCGGATAAGCTGCGGAATGTAAAGGACCCCAGGCTGCGGCAGGGGGATATGCTCACCGTCACCCATACCGACACCACCAATGACCTTCGTCACTGCAAGGTGTATGTGAGCGTACTGGGGCAGTACGACGCCAAGGAGATGATGAAGGGGCTGAGGTCCGTCTCCGGCTATCTGCGCCGGGAGCTGGGACAGAGCCTGGATCTCCGCTATACCCCCGAGCTTACCTTTATTCTGGACGATTCCATCGCCCACGGCGCTTATATCAACAGCCTTATCAACGACTTGGACATTCAACATGACGACGATGACGATCAATGACTGCGTAAATTATTTCAAGAAGAACGACGGATATCTGCTGGTGACGCATATCCGCCCGGACGGCGACACGCTTGGCAGTGCCGCCGCCCTTTGTCATGTGCTGCGTCAGATGGGAAAGACCGCCTATCTATACGATAATCCCCAGGTCACCGCCACGTTTAAGCCCTGGATGGAGCCATATATCGCGCCGGCGGGATATGCGCCGGACGTTATCGTGACAGTGGATCTGGCGGCGGAAAATCTCTTGCCCGAGGGGTTCTCACCCCGCCCCATCGACCTGTGCATCGATCATCACCCCACCAACTCCGGTTACGCCAGGCGCCTTCTGTGCCGGCCGGAAAAGGCGTCCTGCGGTGAGATCGTTCTGGCGCTTGCCAAGGCGGCGCTGGGCGTGATCGATCCGGCTATTGCCGGCCTTTTGTATATCGCCGTCAGCACAGACTGCGGCTGCTTCGTCTTTGCCAACACCACAGCCGAAACCCACAGGGCCGCCGCGGAGCTTATCGAGGCCGGAGCGGACCATAAAAACCTGAACCGTATCCTGTTCCGCACTTTCAGCTATCCCCGGCTGATGCTGGAGGGGATGATTTATACCGGTATGACCCGGTATGGAGAAAACGGCTGCGTCACTGTGGCTACCGTTACCCTGGACATGATGGATCGGTCCGGGGCCACGGAGGATGACTGCGACGATCTGGCCTCCCTGGCGGGCCGGGTGGCAGGCAGCCAGGTAGCTGTGACCATCCGGGAGCTGCGGCCCGGCGAGTGCAAGATCAGCCTTCGCAGCGGAGAGAGCTTCGACTCCGCCGCAGTCTGCGCCCTCCATGGGGGCGGAGGGCATAAGATGGCCGCTGGCTGCACCGTCAAGGCATCGCCGGAGAAGACCCGCGAGATCATCGTCCGGGACATTCTGGAGGCAATGTGATGGATGGGATACTGCTGGTGGACAAGCCCGCTGGGTGGACGAGCATGGATATATGCGCCCATCTGCGGGGAGTGCTCCACGAAAAGCACATCGGCCACACCGGGACTCTGGACCCAAACGCGACCGGTCTTCTTGTGGTCCTCGCCGGGAGGGGCACCAAGGCCGCCAAATACGCAGAGAATGACAGCAAGGAGTACGCCGCCCGCATGCGACTGGGGACCGTGACGGATACCCAGGATATCTGGGGAAATGTCCTGGAAGAGAATGACGGGACCAGAACGGTTGAGCAGATCGAGACGGCGCTAAACGCCTTTCGGGGTCCTATCATGCAGCTGCCGCCCATGTACTCCGCCATCAAGATACAGGGGAAAAAGCTGTATGAGATCGCCCGGCGGGGCGGAGATGTGGAGCGCCAGCCACGCCCCGTCACCATCCACCGCCTGGAGGTCACGGGGCAGGATGACGCGGGGGACTGGGGTCTTGAGATCGAGTGCTCCAAAGGGACCTATATCCGCACACTCTGCGCCGATATCGGCGATGCTCTTGGCTGCGGCGGGTGCATGAGCGCCCTGCGGCGGACCAGGGCAGGGCGGTTCACTGTCTCTCAGGCCCATACTCTCGAGGAAATTCGGAGCGCTCCGGAGGCATATATCCTGCCGCTGGAACTCATCATGCAAGGGAGGTGAACGGCCGCCGTGGCAGTGAAAAAACGGGTCGTCGCCCTCGGCTTTTTTGACGGCGTACACTTAGGCCATCAGGCCCTGATGAGGACGGCCAGAGAGCGTGCCGCCGAACTTGGCGCACAGCCGGCGGTCATCACCTTTGACGCACATCCCGACGAATTTGTTCGGGGGACGGCGGCGCCTCTGCTTGGGAGCGCGGAGGACCGGAAGGATGTCATATCCCGTGTGGGCGGCATCGACGATATCATCATGCTCCACTTTGACCGTGAATTCATGCGGACGCCGTGGATGGATTTCGTCCGCACCGTAAAGGATGAGCTGGGGGCCGTTCATCTTATCATGGGCCGCGATTTCTGCTGCGGATGGCGGGGAGAAGGGACGGCTGAGCGCATCGCCGCCTGGTGCGGGGCCAACGGTCTTGGATACGATATCATAGAGGAAGTGGTGCTGGACGGAATCGTTGTCAGCTCCACCTATATCCGGCAGCTGGTAGCAGCGGGAGATATGGAGCAGGCAGCGCGGTTTCTGGGCCATCCGTACGCCCTGTGCGACACGGTGGAGCACGGCTGTCAGCGGGGCCGCCGAATCGGCGCCCCCACCATCAACACGCGGATACAGCCCGGCGTCATCGTGCCCCGTTACGGCGTCTATATCACACAGGTCTGGTTGGGCGGCAAGGCCCATCACGGAGTGACGAACGTAGGCGTACGGCCCACATTTGAGAGTGACCGCCAGGTCACTGTGGAGACAAATATACTGGATTTCAGCGGCCAGCTTTACGGGATAGGCGTCCGGGTGGAATTTTTGCGTTTTATCCGGGATGAGATCCGTTTTTCCTCCCAGGAGGCGCTCGCCGGACAGATACAAAAGGATGTCGCCGCCGCCCGCCGGTACTTTCAGGAGGAGGCCGCAGGGGCATGAGGATACTCGGGATCGACCCTGGCATCGGCACCGTTGGATTCGGAGTGGTGGATGCGGTGAGGGGAAAGAACACCTATGTGGCCTGCGGCGTCATATCCACGCCGCCCAATACGCCTCTGTCGCCCCGGCTAGACATGATCTACAACGATCTCAATGAGCTGATCGTGACCTTTGCCCCGGAGGCCATCGCGGTGGAGGAACTGTTTTTCTCAAAAAATATCACCACCGGTATCGCTGTGGCCCACGGGCGGGGGGTCATCCTATTGAGCGCGTATCGCAGCGGCGTGCCCGTCCATGAATATACGCCCATGCAGGTCAAGCAGGCCGTGGCGGGCTATGGAAACGCCAAAAAGACGCAGGTCATCTATATGGTCCAGCGGCTTCTGGATATGAAGGCCCCGCCCCGTCCTGACGACGCCGCAGACGCCCTGGCCCTGGCCATCTGCCATGCCCGGAGCATGACCAGCCGGCTGAAAGTGGAAGGAGACAACGACTCATGTTCTACCATCTGAACGGAACGGTATCTGAGCTTGAACCCAACCTGGCCGTCATCGATTGCGGAGGCGTCGGCTTTGCCGTATATACCACCGCCAACACCATAGGCCGCCTCCACCGGGGCGAGAGCGCCAAGCTCTATATCTGCGAGCAGGTCAGAGAGGATGCCTTTGAATTGTACGGCTTTGGGACGCTGGCGGAAAAGCGCTGCTTTGAGATGCTCATCTCCGTATCCGGCGTGGGGCCCCGGGTGGCTGTGTCTATTTTGTCGGTCAACACCCCGGAACAGGTCTGCATGGCGGTTATGAGTGATGATGAAAAGGCCCTGACGGCGGCCTCCGGCGTGGGAAAGCGGCTTGCCCAGCGTATCATCCTGGAGCTGAAGGACAAGATGCAAAAGCAGTCGGACGGCTTTGACGTATCCGAAACGGCCGTAGCGGCCCCGGCAGCAGCCGCCGGGCAGACCAAGCTGTCAGACGTTATGAGCGCCCTTACCGTGCTGGGCTACAGCCGGGCGGAGTGCGCCGCCGCGCTCCGGGGCATAGATCTGGAGGCGCTGGAGCTGGAAGATATCATCCGCGCCGCCCTGCGCAATATGATGAAGTGAGGAGGAGAGAGGTCCCATGAGCATCAGCTTTTCCGGCGACGCGCCGGAGCAGATCATGACTACCGCCTCCTTCCAGCCAGAGGATGTCACGGAAACATCTCTGCGGCCGAAACGCCTGGCGGAGTATACAGGCCAGGAGAAGGCCAAGGAGAACCTGGCCGTTTTTATCCAGGCGGCGAAGCTACGAAACGAACCCCTTGACCATGTGCTGCTCCATGGCCCCCCGGGACTGGGCAAGACAACGCTGGCAGGGGTCATCGCCAACGAGATGGGCGTCAACATGCGCATCACCTCCGGACCGGCTATCGAAAAGCCCGGCGATCTTGTGGCGCTGCTCACCAATCTGCAGGAAAACGATATTCTCTTTCTTGACGAGATACACCGGCTGAACCGATCTGTGGAAGAGATCCTCTATCCGGCTATGGAGGATTTTGCCATCGATATTATCCTGGGCAAAGGACCTTCGGCAAACTCCATCCGGCTGGACCTGCCGCATTTTACGCTGATTGGCGCCACCACCCGCTCCGGTCAGCTCTCCGCGCCGCTGCGTGACCGCTTCGGCGTGACCCTCCGCCTGGAGCTGTACACCACGGAGGAGCTGCGCCGCATCATCGAGCGCAGCGCCGACATTCTAGGCGTTGCCGTTGATCCTGACGGCGCCACGGAGATCGCCTCCCGCAGCCGGGGCACGCCCCGCATCGCCAACCGGATGCTCCGCAGAGTCCGGGATTTCGCCCAGGTGAAGGGCTCGGGGATCATCACCCGGGCCATAGCGGACGAGGCGCTTATCCGGCTGGAGGTGGATAAAGCCGGCCTGGATAGCATCGACCGCCGGATGCTGAGGAGCATCATTGAGCTGTATAACGGCGGTCCGGTGGGGCTTGAGGCCCTGGCCGCTACCATCAATGAGGAGGCCGTGACGCTAGAGGATGTATACGAGCCGTTCTTGCTCCAGCAGGGATACCTGACCCGCACCATGCGGGGCCGCTGTGTCACACAGAAGGCATACGAGCACCTTGGCATCGAATACCTGGGGCAACAGAAGATGGACATTTGACAACAGGCCATTGGCCGGGAAAGTGCGCTCCGCACTGCCCGGCTTTTTGTGCGCCATGTGACGATAATAACATTTTTACAAAAAACTCTTGACATTCTGCAATATTTTTATATAATGAAACAAGTGTTGGTATATTCATGAAATCCTATGCAAATATATCGGATGAAGAGTTACAGGCGCTGGCCCGCCGGCAGGAGAGCGGGGCAGAGGAGGCTCTGGCGGAGCGGTATATACGCATTGTGCGTATGTGTGCCCGCCCATATTTCCTGGTCGGCGGGGACAGCGAGGACCTGATCCAGGAGGGTATGATCGGCCTTCTGTCTGCCATCCGGGAGTATGACAACCGGAAGGGCGCATCCTTCAAAACTTACGCGGAAACCTGTATTTTAAACCGTATCAAGTCCGCCATAAGAAGTGCGGGGCGAAAGAAAAACGCCCCCCTTAACGATGGTGTTCCGTTCGATGAAGTCCTCTCAGATGAATCCCAGTCCCTAGGTACCCAATATTTTCAGCGCAGTCCCGAGGAGCAGGTTCTAGCCAGAGAGACCGAAAAAGAGTTTATTTCCGCCTATTCACGGTGCTTGTCAAAATTGGAAGCTGAGATGCTGCGCTTGTATCTCGAGGGCCTGTCCTATGGGGAGATGGCCGCAGCTACCGGTCGAAGCATGAAAGCTGTTGACAACGCCATTCAGCGCATCAGGCGCAAGCTGGCAAAGCTGGCAATTGTCCTCGGGCGATAACAGCATGAGCTGATCGCATAAAACTGCCCAAATGGGAAAATTATCAAAAGAGAGGATCCACCATGTACGAAGACAAGACACTTGTATGCAAGGAATGCGGACAGGAATTCGTGTTCACCGCCGGCGAGCAGGAGTTTTACGCGGAGCGCGGCTTCCAGAACGAGCCCCAGCGCTGCAAGGCCTGCCGTGACGCCCGTAAGGCCGTTGCCCGCGGTCCCCGGGAGTTCTTCACCGCTACCTGCGCCGCTTGCGGCGGTGAGGCTCGCGTTCCCTTTGAGCCCAAGAGCGATCGCCCTGTTTATTGCAGCGAGTGCTTCGCCAAGATGCGCGCCGGTGAGCTTTGAGCCTGCCGAACGCGGTACTAAAATGGAGGAAGCCGTGCCGCTTCCTCCATTTTTATATTGAAATCCGCGCATGAAACGGCTATAATATTTACGAAAGATAACTATGGATTTGGAGGATATATCTCATGTATCAGATCACCAAAGACACTATCGTTTACGATATAATGGTCAACGCGCCTGTCACCCAGCCTCTGTTTGAGCGGATCGGGATGCACTGCCTGGGCTGCGCCTTCGCCACCGGCGAGAGCGTTGAGCAGGCATGCAACGCCCACGGCGTGGAAGTCGAGCCTTTTGTCCAAGAGGTCAACGATTTCATCGCGGCCCATGCGTGATGCAAGACCGGCGGCGGGTCATCCCGCCGCTTTTTTATTATGACAGCGGTACATCTTTCACCCCGTATGCGGGCCGTAGCTGACCTGGTCCCACAGGGTGCCAGAGCGGTGGATGTGGGGACGGACCATGCCATGATCCCCGTCTGGCTGGCGCAGACCGGCCGCTCGCCCTTTATATGGGCCACAGATATCCGTCCCGGCCCGCTTCAAAACGCCGCCTCTCTCATAGATCGGACCGGCACCGGAGACAGGATACGCCTTCTGCTGACAGACGGCCTAATCGGTATCGGACCCGGCGAGGCGGACGCCGTTATCATTGCCGGCATGGGCGGAGAGACCGCCATATCCATCCTCGCCGCCGCGCCTTGGACGAGAGACGGCCCGGTTCTGATCCTGGAGCCGCAGAGCAAACGAGCGGAGCTGCGCCGCTGGCTGTCGGACTATGGCTATCAAATTGAACGGGAGCGGCTCGTGAAGGATGCAGGGCGCATATACCCCGTGTTTATGGTCCGGGGCGGCATCGCGCCGGCGTATTCGACAGCGGAGCTGCATTTGGGCCTGTTGCAGCAGATACAGGGCGACCCGCTGTTTAGGGAATATCTGGAGGTCCTGCGCACGCAGGCCGCTAAGGCGGCGCCCTATGACAGCGCCGCTCAAGCGCTGGTCGAGGCGTATGACGAGATAAAGGGGAGGCTTTGATATGCCGACGACAGGGGATATATTTTCCTTCCTGGAGAAGAAGGCCCCGGTGGGGATGAAAATGGACTTTGATAATGTGGGTCTGCTGGTCGGACGCGGCGACCGGCCGGTGCGCCGCATATTGGCGGCGCTGGACATCACGGACGAGGTCATTGATGAGGCGGCCGCAATGGGCGCAGAGCTGATCGTGAGCCACCATCCGCTGTTTTTTGAGCTGCAATCCGTCACCGATGGCACGTGGCAGGGTGAGCGCGTTCTGCGTCTGGCTGAAAGCCGCATCGCGGCCATTTGTATGCACACCAATCTTGACGCGGCGGCGGGCGGTGTGAACGATGCTCTGATGCAGACGCTGGGCGGTACGGTCATGGGCATTCTGGAAGAGGCCACCGGCATCGGCCGTATCGGGGAGCTTCCAAATACGATGACTTTTCCCGCGTTCCTGGCCCACACCAAGGCGGCCCTGCGGTCCCATGGACTGCGGTATCATGACGCCGGCCGGCCGGTAAAAAAGCTGGCCGTGTGCGGCGGCTCAGGCGGGGGAGAGATACACCTTGCTGCGGCGGCCGGATGCGACACTTATGTGACTGCCGATGTGAAGTACGATCAGTTCCTGGAGGCAAAGCACCTGAGGATAAACCTCATCGATGGCGACCATTTCTGCACGGAAAATGTCGTTGTCCCCGTATTGAAACGCTGGCTGGCCGGCCAGTTCCCGGAACTGGAGGTCGCAGTCTCCCGGATCCATGGACAGACAGCACGATTCTTTTGATTTTGTCATAAACGAGCCCTCTGCGGCGTATGTTTAAGCAAACACGCCATGGAGGGATTTTTTGTGGACAGCATCTATGAAGATATTGCCCGCAGGACGGACGGCGACATCTACCTGGGCGTCGTCGGACCGGTGCGGACGGGGAAATCGACCTTCATCAAGCGTTTCATGGAGACGCTGGTCATCCCCAACATCGAAAACGTATATAGAAAAGAACGGGCCAGAGACGAACTGCCCCAGTCCGGATCCGGCCGCACCATCATGACGGCGGAACCGAAATTCGTGCCGGAAGAGGCCGTAGATATCTCTCTGGGGGCAGAAACGACGGCCTCCGTGCGCCTGATAGACTGCGTGGGGTATATGGTCCCCGGCGCGGAAGGGCTTTATGAGGACGGGTCCGAGCGGATGGTGACCACGCCCTGGTACGATCATGAGGTGCCCATGACCCAAGCGGCGGAGGAGGGGACGCGCAAGGTGATCGCAGAGCACTCCACCATCGGTCTTGTGATCACCACCGACGGAAGCTTTGGTGATATTCCCCGAGAAAACTATATCTCCGCAGAGGAACGGGTCATCCGAGAACTGCAGGATATCGGCAAGCCCTTTGCTGTGGTTGTCAACAGCGCCTATCCCGATGGCGAGAGCGCATCGGCGCTGGCGGAAGATCTCTCCGCCCAATACAGTGTCCCCTGCATGGCCCTCAACTGTCAGGATCTGAGCAGCGACGATATCCATACCGTCATGAAAGCGGTCCTGTTCCAATTCCCGCTCAATGAGCTGTCGCTGTGGCTGCCCGCCTGGGCGGAAGCGCTGCCGGAGAACAGCGAGCTGAAGCAGACATTTTACAGTATGCTCCTCAAGGCGTGCGAACACATGCAGACGCTCCAGGATGCCTACAGCTGCATGGACTGCATTGGAGAAAACGAGCTGGTGAGCCAGGCCCGCATCTCCAGCGCTCAGGCTGGCGTCGGAACAGCTACTGCCGTGATCGAGCTGGAGCACTCGCTGTATTATCAGACACTCAGCGAGCAGTCTGGCTTTGCAATCAAAGACGACGGGGATCTTATGGAGCTTTTGCAGTCGCTGAAAACCGTGAAGCTTGAATATGACCATGTCCATGAGGCGCTGGAGCAGGCGCGGGAAACGGGGTATGGCATCATCATGCCTGGCCCGGAGGAAATGGTATTGGAGGAGCCCCAAATCGTCAGTCGCGGCGGACGTTACAGCGTACGGCTGAAGGCCAGTGCGCCGGCCATTCATCTGTTCCGTACGCAGGTTGAGACAGAGGTCTCCCCAGTGGTGGGAGGCGAGAAGGCATCGGAGCAGATCGTAAGCTTCCTTCTACAGGGCTTTGACGGCGATATCAACCGTATATGGGAGTCCAATATCTTCGGCAAGTCGCTGTATGACATCGCGGAGGAGGGCCTCACCGCCAAGCTCCACCGTATGCCGCAAAACATACGCAACCGCTTGCGCGTCACGGTACAGCGCCTTGTAAACGACGGTGGATACAGCCTGATCTGTATTATCATATAAAATCATTGCGCCAATATGGAGATTTGGGGTATAATAGCCGTATAGTTGGCTATTATACCTGTTTTTATAAATCTCTGCTCAAATGGCTCGACCGGGACGGAGAGTTCCGGCCCGATGCAAAACGGAAGATTTCCACAGAATAGATGTCCTTCCCGCCACATAAGTTACACTGAGGTGGGCTGGATGTTCTTTCAATCAAAAATAAAATGGTGGTTTCCCTTGGCGACAGCCGCCCTGATCGCGCTGATCGCCCTTGCGTCCCAGCCGGATGCCGCGCAGACCGCAGAGGCAACAGAACCCGTACTGGTCATCGACGCGGGTCATGGCGGCGCGGACGGCGGGGCCGTGGCGGCGGACGGAACACTGGAGAGCGATATAAACATCGACGTGGCCCTGCGGCTGGACGCGCTGGCCCGCTTTTGGGGTATAGAACCCGTCATGACCCGAACAGGGAGCGATATCGACTATCCGGCGGATGCCACGAGCATCTCCGCAAAGAAGGTTGCTGACCAGCATGCCCGCGTGGAGCTGATAAACAGTACCCCCGGGGCCGTTTTGATCAGCATCCACCAAAATAATTACCCGGCGGCCTCGCCCTTTGGCATTCAGGTTTTTTTCGGTTCCGCTCCTGGCAGCGATGAGTTCGCTTTACTCTTGCAGGAAAATATGACCGCCCAGCTGTGTCCTAACAACCGCAGAGTGGCCAGCCCTGTAGATGACAGCATATATCTCATGAATAAAATCGGATGTACGGCTGTACTGGCAGAGTGCGGTTTCATGTCAAATCCCAACGATCTGGAAAATCTCAAGACCGGCACCTATCGCTTACAATTGGCCGCCGTGATGCTGGCGTCCTATCTGCAATACATAAGAGGACTTGCAATATGAATGTCGTTGTCCCCGTATTGAAACGCTGGCTGGCCGGCCAGTTCCCGGAACTGGAGGTCGCAGTCTCCCGGATCCATGGACAGACAGCACGATTCTTTTGATTTTGTCATAAACGAGCCCTCTGCGGCGTATGTTTAAGCAAACACGCCATGGAGGGATTTTTTGTGGACAGCATCTATGAAGATATTGCCCGCAGGACGGACGGCGACATCTACCTGGGCGTCGTCGGACCGGTGCGGACGGGGAAATCGACCTTCATCAAGCGTTTCATGGAGACGCTGGTCATCCCCAACATCGAAAACGTATATAGAAAAGAACGGGCCAGAGACGAACTGCCCCAGTCCGGATCCGGCCGCACCATCATGACGGCGGAACCGAAATTCGTGCCGGAAGAGGCCGTAGATATCTCTCTGGGGGCAGAAACGACGGCCTCCGTGCGCCTGATAGACTGCGTGGGGTATATGGTCCCCGGCGCGGAAGGGCTTTATGAGGACGGGTCCGAGCGGATGGTGACCACGCCCTGGTACGATCATGAGGTGCCCATGACCCAAGCGGCGGAGGAGGGGACGCGCAAGGTGATCGCAGAGCACTCCACCATCGGTCTTGTGATCACCACCGACGGAAGCTTTGGTGATATTCCCCGAGAAAACTATATCTCCGCAGAGGAACGGGTCATCCGAGAACTGCAGGATATCGGCAAGCCCTTTGCTGTGGTTGTCAACAGCGCCTATCCCGATGGCGAGAGCGCATCGGCGCTGGCGGAAGATCTCTCCGCCCAATACAGTGTCCCCTGCATGGCCCTCAACTGTCAGGATCTGAGCAGCGACGATATCCATACCGTCATGAAAGCGGTCCTGTTCCAATTCCCGCTCAATGAGCTGTCGCTGTGGCTGCCCGCCTGGGCGGAAGCGCTGCCGGAGAACAGCGAGCTGAAGCAGACATTTTACAGTATGCTCCTCAAGGCGTGCGAACACATGCAGACGCTCCAGGATGCCTACAGCTGCATGGACTGCATTGGAGAAAACGAGCTGGTGAGCCAGGCCCGCATCTCCAGCGCTCAGGCTGGCGTCGGAACAGCTACTGCCGTGATCGAGCTGGAGCACTCGCTGTATTATCAGACACTCAGCGAGCAGTCTGGCTTTGCAATCAAAGACGACGGGGATCTTATGGAGCTTTTGCAGTCGCTGAAAACCGTGAAGCTTGAATATGACCATGTCCATGAGGCGCTGGAGCAGGCGCGGGAAACGGGGTATGGCATCATCATGCCTGGCCCGGAGGAAATGGTATTGGAGGAGCCCCAAATCGTCAGTCGCGGCGGACGTTACAGCGTACGGCTGAAGGCCAGTGCGCCGGCCATTCATCTGTTCCGTACGCAGGTTGAGACAGAGGTCTCCCCAGTGGTGGGAGGCGAGAAGGCATCGGAGCAGATCGTAAGCTTCCTTCTACAGGGCTTTGACGGCGATATCAACCGTATATGGGAGTCCAATATCTTCGGCAAGTCGCTGTATGACATCGCGGAGGAGGGCCTCACCGCCAAGCTCCACCGTATGCCGCAAAACATACGCAACCGCTTGCGCGTCACGGTACAGCGCCTTGTAAACGACGGTGGATACAGCCTGATCTGTATTATCATATAAAATCATTGCGCCAATATGGAGATTTGGGGTATAATAGCCGTATAGTTGGCTATTATACCTGTTTTTATAAATCTCTGCTCAAATGGCTCGACCGGGACGGAGAGTTCCGGCCCGATGCAAAACGGAAGATTTCCACAGAATAGATGTCCTTCCCGCCACATAAGTTACACTGAGGTGGGCTGGATGTTCTTTCAATCAAAAATAAAATGGTGGTTTCCCTTGGCGACAGCCGCCCTGATCGCGCTGATCGCCCTTGCGTCCCAGCCGGATGCCGCGCAGACCGCAGAGGCAACAGAACCCGTACTGGTCATCGACGCGGGTCATGGCGGCGCGGACGGCGGGGCCGTGGCGGCGGACGGAACACTGGAGAGCGATATAAACATCGACGTGGCCCTGCGGCTGGACGCGCTGGCCCGCTTTTGGGGTATAGAACCCGTCATGACCCGAACAGGGAGCGATATCGACTATCCGGCGGATGCCACGAGCATCTCCGCAAAGAAGGTTGCTGACCAGCATGCCCGCGTGGAGCTGATAAACAGTACCCCCGGGGCCGTTTTGATCAGCATCCACCAAAATAATTACCCGGCGGCCTCGCCCTTTGGCATTCAGGTTTTTTTCGGTTCCGCTCCTGGCAGCGATGAGTTCGCTTTACTCTTGCAGGAAAATATGACCGCCCAGCTGTGTCCTAACAACCGCAGAGTGGCCAGCCCTGTAGATGACAGCATATATCTCATGAATAAAATCGGATGTACGGCTGTACTGGCAGAGTGCGGTTTCATGTCAAATCCCAACGATCTGGAAAATCTCAAGACCGGCACCTATCGCTTACAATTGGCCGCCGTGATGCTGGCGTCCTATCTGCAATACATAAGAGGACTTGCAATATGAAGGAAAAGACCGTTTTTTTCTGTTCGGCCTGCGGGAACGAGACACCCCGCTGGATGGGACAGTGCCCCTCCTGCGGGGCCTGGAATACGCTGACGGAGGCGCCTACAGCGCCGAAAGCGGCCGTAAAAACCAGGCCCGCCCGGCGGGCGCTGCCTAAAAAGCTCATTGAACTGGACACCCGAGACGAGCTGCGCTTTTCAACAGGTATAGCGGAGCTTGACCGGGTGTTGGGCGGCGGCGCCGTGCGGGGTTCTATCGTCCTGTTCGGCGGTGCGCCCGGCATCGGCAAATCCACACTGCTGCTCCAGGCCTGCGGCCTGATCTCTCAGCAGGAACGGATACTGTATGTTACCGGCGAGGAGAGTGAGCACCAGCTGAAAATGCGCGCCCAGCGCCTGGGCGTTCAGCGGGACAGCATATATGTGCTGGCGGGAACAGATATCAACGATGTGATCGCGGCCATCGAAGACCTGACGCCGGAGCTCGTCATCATTGATTCCGTGCAGACGATCTATGACCCCAGCCTGAACACTGCGCCCGGCAGCGTGGGCCAGGTCAAGCAATGCGCCATGGAGATCATGCAGTTGGCCAAGACCTCCGGGTTCACTGCGTTCGTGGTCGGCCACGTAAACAAGGAAGGCGCCATCGCCGGACCGAAGGTACTGGAGCACATGGTGGACTGTGTGCTGTATTTCGAGGGAGACGGCAGTCTCAGCTACCGTATCCTCCGGGCGGAGAAGAACCGATTCGGCTCCACCAATGAGATAGGCGTGTTCGAGATGTGCCGGGAGGGTCTGAGGGAGGTCCCAAACCCGTCCGAGGTCATGCTGGCCGGCCGGCCTGTGGGCGTGCCAGGCACATGCGTTGCCTGCGTGATGGAGGGAAGCCGCCCGATCCTGGCAGAGGTCCAGGCATTGGTGACGCCCACCGGCTTTTCCGCCGCCCGGCGCACCTCCAACGGCTTTGACTACAACCGGCTGTATCTCATGCTGGCGGTGTTGGAAAAGCGCGGCGGCATGAATGTAAATTCCTGCGACGCCTATATGAACGTGGTGGGCGGCCTGACATTGGACGAGCCCGCCGCCGATCTGGCCGCCTGCCTCGCCATAGCCTCCAGTTACCGGGATATGCCCCTGCCGGATAAGCTGGCTGCAGTGGGCGAGGTGGGACTTACCGGAGAGATACGCAGCGTACAGGCCCTTGACCAGCGTTTGGCTGAGATAGGCAGGCTAGGCTTCGATCAGTGCGTAATACCCTCACGAGTTCGAGGAGATCTTAAGGTGCCTAATGGTCTTGCGCTCATTCGCGTTAAAACCCTGCGTGAGGCCGTCGAGAAGACACTGTGACGCTGCTGATCGGGGAGAGATATCGGGCCCAAATAGCTCAAAGCCTTGCGGCCCAAGGGATAGAGGTGCTTTGGCTGCCGGATAATCCGGATGTGGACCCACGACTGGCCGGTCATGCCGACTTGAGCGTGTTCGCGTCTGGCCGGCATGTCATCGCTGAAAAGGGAATATATTTTTATATTGTCAGATTTTTAACTAATAGGGGATATATTGTTTTAAGGGCGGGACGGCAGTGTGCGGCATATCCCGATGACGCTGGGCTTTGCGTTTGTGATACAGGGAAATATGTCTTGTATAATCCTAGGACTGCCGATCCGGCAGCCGTGGCCTTGTCCTGCGGCATGCCGGTGGCTGTGGCCCAGGGTTACACGCGATGCGCTGTAAATATCGTGAACGACCATTCCATCATCACGGCAGACGCAGGCGTATCCAGGACCGCGAAAAAGGCCGGGATGGATGTTCTTCAGATCACGCCGGGATATATACGTTTGGATGGATTCGACTACGGATTCATCGGCGGCGCGTCATTTAAAATAAGTGATACGGTCATGGCGTTCACCGGCATGTTGGACAGACATCCCGATAAAGACAGGATCATGGCCTTTTTGACCGGACATGGCCTGAGAGCCGTTTTTCTGACGGATGGCCCTATATTTGATATAGGAGGCGCTGTAGCCCTCCCCTAAATTCGGCATAATATTAATTATGCCGAATTTTTGGTGTTTTTTACTATAGACAAAAGCTGCCCCTCTCTGCTATATTACTATTGTTTGGGGGCTTTTCCATGAATTATCAAAAAGAGGCGCCGCAGGTCGTGCGTGAATTTCTTGTGTATCATGACACTATCAAAGGCCAGTCCAAGGCCACGGTGGATTCTTATTATATGGATCTGCGGACGTTCACAAGATATCTGTACATAGCGCGGGACCTGGTTCCGCGGGACACGGCGCTGGAAGATGTCGATATCCGTGATACCCCGCTGGATTTCTATGGCTCCGTCACACTGGCGGAGGTCTATGACTTTCTGGCGTATCTGTCCAGAGATCGGGAACTTAACGCCGCCAGCCGGGTGCGGATGATCACCAGCATCAAGGGCTTTTATCGTTATCTGACAGTTAAGACAAAACAGCTGACGGTGGACCCCGTGCAGGATCTGGACACGCCCAAGCTGCAAAAGTCCCTCCCCCACTATCTGACGCTGGATGAGAGCCGCCGTCTTCTCTCGGCGGTGGATGGCAAGAATAAAGAGCGTGACTACTGCATCCTGACCCTTTTCCTAAACTGCGGCCTGCGCATTTCGGAGATGGTT
Source organism: uncultured Oscillospiraceae bacterium (assembly GCA_964630255.1). Lineage (GTDB taxonomy): Bacteria > Bacillota > Clostridia > Oscillospirales > Oscillospiraceae > CAJOIG01. The sequence goes on from CAZVRP010000003.1 coordinate 42,731, forward strand.
GGCCTGAATCTGACGGATATCCGGCAGGACAGCCTGCTCATCCACGGCAAGGGCAACAAGGAGCGCGTCGTCTATCTGAATGACGCCTGCATCGAGGCGCTGAACGGCTGGCTGGCCGTCCGCCGGGACATCGCGGCCATCGATAAAAAGGCGGTGTTTCTCTCCAATCGGCGCAAGCGGGTCAGCGTAGACACAATACAGGTGATGGTCCACAACACTCTTTTGAAGGCCGGGCTGGACGCCAGCCAGATATCTCCCCACAAGCTGCGCCACACAGCCGCCACGCTGATGCTGCAAAGCGGCGTGGATCTGCGCACGCTCCAGGAGATACTCGGCCATGAGAGCCTGAACACCACCCAGATCTATACGCACATCGCCAATGCCGATCTGAAAAAAGCGGCGGCAGCCAATCCACTGGCGGGGTTCTCCCCTGCCGATACGCCGGAGGAATGAGCGGATATGGTATTTTCCAGCATCCTATTCATATTTATATATCTGCCCGTCGTGCTGGCGGTGTACTATCTTGTGCCCAGCCGCTGGCGGAACCTTTGGCTGTTCATCGTCAATCTGGTGTTCTATGGCTGGGGCGAGCCGGTATATATCCTGCTGATGGTGTTCTCCATCTGCCTGAACTATGTCAGCGGCCGGCTTATCGGTAAATACCTTGAGCGCGACAGGCGGCGTGCCAAAATTGTTCTGGTCGTCAATACAGTGCTGAATCTGGCGCTGCTGTTCTTCTTCAAATACTTTGATCTGGCGGCGGAGACATTGAGCATGATCCCCGGCGTGGATATCCCGACCCTGGGATTGACCCTGCCTATCGGTATTTCCTTCTATACCTTCCAGACCATGAGCTATCCCATCGATGTATACCGGGGCGATGGCTATGTGCAGAAAAATTTCATCAAATTCGGCACCTTTGTGGCCCTGTTCCCCCAGCTGATCGCGGGGCCTATCGTCCGCTACAAGGACATCGCCCGGCAGCTTGATGAGCGGCATGAAAACCTGGACCAGTTTGCCAGCGGCGTCCAGCGGTTCATCGTGGGTCTGGGCAAAAAGGTGCTTATCGCCAACAATGTGGGCCTATTGTGGGATGTCTACGCCAACGCTCCTGCCGGACAGCTCACCTTTGTGGGAAGCTGGCTTGCGGCTATTGCATTCACACTGCAGATATATTTCGACTTTTCCGGCTACTCCGACATGGCCATCGGCCTGGGCAGGATGCTTGGTTTTGAATTTTTGGAAAACTTCAACTACCCCTATATCTCCCGGTCGGTCACGGAATTCTGGCATCGCTGGCACATCAGTCTGAGCACATGGTTTCAAGACTATGTCTACTTCCCTCTCGGAGGCAACCGAAAGGGTCTGCCCCGACAGCTTTTGAATATTTTGATCGTCTGGTCCCTCACCGGATTGTGGCACGGCGCCAGCTGGACATTTGTATTCTGGGGGCTATATTACGCGTTTTTCTTGTTCTTGGAAAAAATGTTCCTCTTGAAATTCCTGAAAAAGCTGCCTTCGTTTATCTCCCACATCTATACCATGCTTGTAGCCATCTCCGGATGGGTGATTTTCCAGCAGACCAGTGTAGCACAGACGCTGGTATTCTTTCGGGCCATGTACGGCTTTGGCCAGGCCGGTTTCTGTGCCGGTACGGACCTGTATTACCTGTCGAGCTTCGCCGTGGTGCTTCTGGTCGGCATCTTTGCCAGTCTGCCGGCGGGCAAAAACCTCTTTGCCAAACTCCCGGACAAGCTCCGGTCTGCGGCCGTGCCTGTGCTCATTTTGCTGGTTTTAGTTGTCTCAACCGCCTATCTGGTGGATTCCACCTACAACCCGTTCCTGTACTTCCGTTTCTGAGGTGACGGCGTATGAATAAAGCTGCTAAAATCGCCATACTGGCCGTCTTCCTGGGCTTCATCGGTCTGTTTTTCATCCTGAACATAGCCTTGCCGGACGTGGAATTCTCCCAGCAGGAGAACCGCTACCTCCGTCAAGTACCGCCCTTCACACTCAAAGCCCTGTTTTCGGGGGATTTCACCGAAGAATTTGAGACGTATACCACGGATCAGTTCGCCTTTCGGGACGCCTGGACGACACTCAAGGCCCGGTGTGAGCTGCTCAGCGGCAAAAAGGAGAATAACGGTGTCTATTACTGCGGAAACGGCGTTCTCATAAACCGGTTCACCGCTCCGGAGGATGAGGTCATTGACCAAAATATGGACTATATTAATTCTTTGGCGGATTCGGTCTCCATACCGGTATATTTCGGACTGATTCCCGGCGCAGCGGAGATACAGTCCTCTCTCCTGCCGGAGAAAGCACCCTGTGACAGCCAGCAGGCGGTGATCGACCGCGCTTACAGCCGCGCTGATCTCCCAACGGTGGACATAGCATCCGTCCTGCGGGATCACGCCGAGGAGTATATCTTCTACCACACAGATCATCACTGGACAAGCCTCGGCGCGTATTACGGATATGAGGCGTTGTGCTCCGCCATGGGTCTGCCTGCCCCCTCCCTGTCCGACTATGAGCGCCGGACAGTGACAGAGGAGTTTTACGGTACCATCTATTCCGCCTCCGGCTTCTCCTGGGTGGAGCCGGACGAGATGGAAACATTTGTTCCTGATACCGGATCTGTCACCGTCACGGACTACAGCGGCGCCACTATAACGCATAAGCCTATGTATGAGACCTCCGCTCTGACGGTAAAAGACAAATACTCTATGTTCCTGGGGGGCAACACGCCTTTGATCAGCCTGGAGACAGATAACGGCGGTCCCCGGCTGCTGATCGTGCGTGACTCTTATTCGGACAGTCTGGCGCCATTTCTGACAAAAAATTTCTCCCGTATCGATTTGGTGGATCTGCGCTATTTTCATCAATCCCTGGCGAATTATATCGGAGAAAACGATTTTGACGCGGTTTTGGTGCTGTACAGTGTGGATAACTTCTCCACAGACCAGAATCTGTTCATGCTCAAGCCATATCTCATGGAGGTACCATAAATGAAAGTTACACTTGACCCTGGCGCTTATATGCCCACCCGGGCCCACGCTACCGACGCCGGCCTGGACCTGTACGCCCGCGAGGCCGTTACCATCCCCGCAGGAGGCAGCGGTATTTTCGACACCGGCGTACATGTGGCCCTGCCAGAGGGCACCGTGGGCATGCTCAAGAGCAAGAGCGGTTTGAATGTGAAGCACGATATCCTCTGCGAAGGCGTCATCGATGTGGGTTACACAGGCCCCATCGTGGCCAAGCTCTATAACCACGGCACGGAGGATGTGACCATCGAAGCGGGAATGAAGATCGTTCAGCTGGTCATCCTTCCCATTCTGACCCCGGAGTTGGAGCCGGCGGATGCGCTGGAGGATACGGAGCGCGGCAACGGCGGCTTCGGCAGCTCGGGAAAATAGACGCATGCCGCATAGAGAAGGGCGACCGGCTGGCCGCCCCTCTTTGTTATGCTTCTCCTCTTGCTATACTGCTGGTTCCTCGCTCTTTGCGTCTGTTTGATGGGCTGTAACGTTGGGAAAGCGCACCTCCGCCTTGAACAGATCGCCGTCCAGTACCAGCCGCATCTGCCCGCCCATCAGCTCGGTCAGGCTCCGAGCGATGGACAGGCCCAGGCCGCTGCCCTCGCTGCTGCGGGAGCTGTCCCCCCGGACGAACCGCTCCATCAGTTCCTCCACAGGGATATCCAAGGGTTCGCGGGAGGTGTTTTTTACCTCGATGATAGTTTCCTCCGGCCCGACAATCAGGTCAAAATAGGCCCTAGTGCCCGGCTGTGCGTATTTGATGATGTTGGTGATAAAGTTGTCCAGTACCCGGCCCAACAGCCGGGCGTCCGCCCAAATGCGGCACATCTCCTCGGGCGTATGGATAACAGGCTCCACGCCCGCCTCCTGTAGGCGCTCACTGTACTCCCCCACGGACTGCTCCAGAAGCTCCCCTACGTCGAACAGATCCGCATTCACCGTAACGGCGCCGCTGGCGGCCTTGGATGCCTCCACCACATCCTCTGTGAGCTTCTTTAGCTTGCCGCTCTGGCGCTCCAGGATATGGATGTATTCCTTCCGGACATCTTCCGGCAGATCGTCATTTTTCAATAAGTCGATGTAATTGATGATAGAGGTCAGCGGCGTTTTCAGATCATGGCTCACATTGGTGATGAGTTCAGTCTTCAACCGTTCGCTGCGCATCCGCTCATCTACTGCCAGGAGCATACCGTCGCCGATGCTGTTAAGGTCTTCTCCCAGTGTCTTCCAGGTCATGTGCAGGTGGGCGGTATTGAGCTTGTACGTCAGATCGCCCGCCGCCAGAGCCCCGGAGGCCTTCTGGATGCGCCTGGCCTCGATGACCCACCGGATGAAGCAGGGCAGCAACACCAGGTCGAAAGCGCCCAGAATAAGCAAAACAAGGCCATATCTGAACTCTCCCCCTATGAGAAATGTGAGCACGATTGCCCCCAAATGTCCGCCCAGCAGAACGGCGATCAGAGTGACAGGTGATATTTTCAGCACCAGCCGCCGCAGGAGCAGCTGTTCGCGCCACACCCCTGCCGCCAGCTGATCAGCCAGAATAACGCCGCCCAGAGAAAAGGCAAGGATGGATATATACAGCGAGGACGCCCCCGGTATGATATCCATTCGCCCCAAGACGGTCAAAATGGAACCCGGCAGTCTCCAAACCAGGGCTTGTACCAGTCTCACCAGAAGATACAGTCCGATCACAGTCACATCAAAGGGCGTCCGGCCCAGGATTGTGACATGTCCGGTCCTCCCTGCCAGTACCGCAAAGACTAGGGAGAACGCCAGCGCCAGCACCGCCAACAGCGCACATACGACGCCTATCGGGAGATAGCAGTTCCGGGCCGGATACAGGTGTGTAAACGTGAAATACTCCCGATAGCAGCCGTCATAGGGTTGCACCGGCAGATTCACATAGCCTTCGATATAAAAGTTCCGCTCATAGCCGCTGTCGGTCACGAAGCTGACGTCAATGCCCGTCACGAGCTGGGAACCCTCTCCCGTGGTGTCGGCGGTAACAATGGGGCCGCCGACACTGATTATCTTATAGGAAAATGCCCGGCCGCCCCAGCCGCCCAGGGTCAAGCTGGTAGGATCCTGAAGCCATCTCAGGTTTTCCGCCGTGAAGCTCAGACATTCGGAAATATAGTCCAGGCACATATCGCTGAAGACAAATGCCTCGTCCATCGAAGCCGGTTCGGCCGTTTCTGTGTCGGAGACAAGGGCCGCTGCCGTGTCCATAGCATTATACCACCCGTCCTCCAGCGCGTACCGGTACAGATACAGCCCGAGGGTGCTGACTGCTGCGCAAACGCAAAACAGGATCAGACCAAGCACCCTGACCCATAACTTTTGCGCAGCCTTTTTCATGAAATGCTCACCCCTCTATTTTGTAGCCCTTTCCCCAGACGACCTTCAGGTATCGGGGTTCGGCGGGATTGATCTCCAGCTTCTCCCGAAGGTGGCGGATGTGGACGGCAACCGTCCCCTCGGCGCCCATGGGCTTGTCCAGCCAGACACGCTGATAGATCTCGCGGCTTGAAAAGACCTTTCCCGGATTTTCCAAAAAGAACTTCAAAATATCATATTCCTTTGGGGTGATGGAGATCTCCTCACCCTCACAGGTGACTGTTTTCGTCTCATCGTCCATCTCTATGCCGCCAACCGCCAGGATAGTTGGTTTGGACACCTGACCGCCAAGGCGCATATATCGCCGGAGCAGGGCCTTGATTCGGGCCAGCACCTCCTGGGAATTGAAAGGCTTCGTCACATAGTCATCCGCGCCTAAGTTCAGGCCGCTGACCTTGTCCTCGTCCTCGCTCTTTGCTGTGAGCAGTATGACGGGCACGTCGCTCGTCTCTCGCAATGTCCTCAGTACGGACACGCCATCCATCTCCGGCATCATCACATCCAATAAGACAAGATGGACCTCCTCCCTGCCAAGGATCTCCAGTGCTTCCCGTCCGTTTTCCGCTTCCAGGACCCGATAGCCTGCGCCAGTCAAATATATCCGCAGAGCGTGGCGGATGTCCCGTTCATCGTCGCAAATCAAAACAGTATACACTCGATCACCTCTCTGCTATTATACTGGCTTCCCGATCCGCATACAGGTAAACCCACGTTGCTTGCAATCGGGGTCACTACATATTATCTTAACCTATGTCGGGAAAAGATGAAAGAGGGAAAATTTTAAGATTTTCTTAAAACGCTGCCCCGGAGATACCTCCGGGGCAGATTATCCACATCTTATACCTCTTTGTCCGGGATTACCGGTTCACGCAGCAGAAATGCACGCAGAGAGTTGAGGACCGCCAGCAGCGCCACGCCTACATCGGCGAACACGGCCAGCCACAGAGGGCATGTGCCGAACATATCCAGCACCAATATGATCACCTTGAAAGCCAGAGCGAAAATGATATTCTGCCATACGATGGATCGCGTATGCCTGGCCGCCTCTATAGCTGTCACCACCTTGGACGGCGCGGCGTCCATAATGACCACATCGGCGGACTGGATAGCGGCGTCGGAGTACGCGCCGTGCAGGGAAACGCCTACATCCGCTTCCCGGATGCAGTCGCCGTCCGTCTCCGCATCGCCTACAAAAATCAAAGTCCCACGCCGGAGCTGACGGTTTTGTATCTCCTTTACAACAGCAACCTTTTCCGATGGCTTGCAGTTGGAGTACACCTCTTCAATGCCCACCTGACGGGCAAATTTCTCCGTAGCGGCGGCACTGTCGTCTGTTATCATGGCCACCTCTCTGTCCCGATCCCAGGACAGGATCGTCACCGCGCCCGGCACGTCAGGCTTGGCGACGCTGCCAAACAGGATGCGGCCTGCATAGTGTCCATCGATAGCCAGGTAAGCGCAGTCCTCGTCAAGAACATCCATACCGGGTTCGACGCCATGCTCCCGCACAAAGTCCAGCAGGCCCAGGATGATCTTCACCCCGTCCACCTTTACGGTGATACCGAAAACGCCGTCATTCTGACGGAAGCTCTCAATCAGCTCGATATATATGACGCCCTTATAAGCCGCTTTGATCCCCTCGGCATAGGCGTTATCGGAATAGGCGCAGGCATGAGCGGCAATACGCAGAAACACGTCCGCGTCCATCTTTTCGCTCTTGACCGACACGACGCGCAGACCTTCTCCCTCCAGGGCTCCGGTCTTGTCAAAGACCACGGCCCGGGCCCGGGATACGTTGTCCATAGCGCAGGTGCTCTTAAAAAGGATGCCCTGTCTGGTAGCGCCGCCGATACCGGCAAAATAGCTCAGCGGCACGGAGATGACAATGGCGCAGGGGCAGGCAATCACCATCAGCACCAGCGCCCGATAAACACCCTCGGTAATGGTAGTGTCCAGCGCCAGGGGCGACACCACGGCGATGACCACGGCGATAGCCAGGACAACCGGCGTGTATACCCGGGCGAAATGGGTGATAAACTCCTCTGTGCGGCCCTTGGTCCCTCTATCGGAGCGCACATCCGCCAAAACAGCGCTGGCCTCCGGGGAACGATTTTCCATGAGCCTCTCAATGTTGTGGCGCACCTTTGCCACCGCATACCCTTGAAACAGCTCTCCCAGCTGATACAGGATCATCACCGACGCGCCCTCGCTGGCCTCCTGGATGATGACAGAGGCAATGGCAACGACGCTCATGAGAAGACTCTCGTCAAAAAGGCGCTTATGGAAGATGTTCGCAACGGCGCTGATGAAAACGTCATATCCCGCGCTTAAAATGGCAAGGATATTCAATATCAGCGACAAAAGCGGCAGTGTCCCCTCCGCCACGAGTCCGCCGATGAAGAAGATGGCAGCGGCAATCAGACGCCAGATCATCACCGTGTCGAAGCCGTGATGCTCGTGGTGGTGCTCCTCCATGCAGTCATCGCATCTGCAGTCGTGGCCGTGTCCGGCCACAGCCTCTTTTATCTCCCGAATAAACCCCATATATCAGGCTTTCCCGGCGCAGCCCAGCACGTCCACCAGCTTGTGGCGGACCAGTTCCTTGATGTTGGCCCGGGCAGGCTTCAGATACTCCCGGGGATCAAATTTCTCGGGATGCTCATCAAAAAACTGCCGGATAGTGCCCGTCATGGCAAGGCGCAGGTCGGAGTCGATGTTGATCTTGCACACAGACAGCTCCGCCGCATGGCGCAGCTGCTCCTCGGGGATGCCCACAGCGTCGGGCATCTTTCCGCCGTGGGTGTTCACCATCTTCACATACTCCTGAGGCACGGAGGATGAGCCGTGAAGCACGATGGGGAATCCGGGCAGCCGGCGGGATACCTCCTCCAGAACGTCAAAGCGCAGCGGCGGCGGTACCAGAATGCCCTTTTCGTTACGGGTGCACTGCTCGGCGGTGAACTTGTATGCGCCGTGGCTCGTACCGATGGCGATAGCCAGGCTGTCGCATCCGGTCTTGGAGACGAACTCCTCCACCTCCTCCGGGCGGGTATAGCTGGAGTTCTCAGCTGAAACCTTCACATCGTCCTCTACGCCGGCCAACGTGCCCAGCTCCGCCTCCACGACCACACCGTGGTCATGGGCGTACTTCACCACCTTGCTGGTGATCTCGATATTCTTCTCAAAGGGCTCGGAGGATGCATCGATCATAACCGAGGTAAAGCCGCCGTCGATACAGCTTTTGCAGGTCTCAAAATCGGGACCGTGGTCCAGATGTAATACAATAGGGATCTCCGGGCATTCCATCACAGCCGCCTCTACCAGCTTCACCAGATAGGTGTGATTGGCATAGGCGCGGGCGCCCTTGGACACCTGGAGAATCACAGGGGCATGCTCCTCCCGGCAGGCCTCGGTGATGCCCTGCACGATTTCCATATTGTTGACGTTGAAGGCGCCGATGGCGTAACCTCCGTCATAGGCCTTCTTGAACATCTCGGTCGAAGTTACCAGTGGCATATGCAAAATCGCTCCTTTAACAATATTTTTTCATCCTCTTTATTTTAGCGCAGTTTTGTGATATAATCAACAAAAACTTACCAATTTGGAGGCAAAATCATGGCAGAGAAACTCATTGGCGCCTGCATCATCGGCCAGTCCGGCGGTCCCACTTCGGTCATCAACGCCAGTGCTTATGGCGCGATCTCGGCGGCCCTTGACGCGAAGGAGATCACCCAGGTCCTTGGCGCCGACCATGGCATCACCGGCGTTCTGGGCGACAAGCTCTATGATATGGGCCTGGAGGACCCGGCGGAGCTGGCGCTGCTAAACAACACTCCTTCCTCCGAACTGGGCTCCTGTCGCTATAAGCTGGCCGATCCCGCTGTGGACGATACCGACTACAAGCGCATCCTGGAGGTTTTCAAAAAGCACAACGTCCGCTATTTCTTCTATAACGGCGGCAATGATTCCATGGATACCTGCGACAAGATCAGCCGCTTCATGGCCAGTTCTGGCTGGGACTGCCGGGTGATGGGTATCCCCAAGACCATCGATAACGATCTTTTTGGCACCGATCACTGCCCCGGCTTCGGTTCTGCCGCCAAATATATCGCCACCAGCGCCATGGAGGTATCCCAGGACAGCAAGGTCTATCCTACCGGCCAGGTGACCATTATGGAGATCATGGGCCGCCATGCGGGCTGGCTGGCCGGTTCTGCGGCTGTGGGTACGCGTTTCGGCGCCGGCCCCGATCTGGTCTATCTGCCCGAGCTTGACTTTGACATGGACGCGTTTTTAGCGGATGTGGACCGCATATATAAAGAGAAGGGCAGCTGCCTTGTGGCCGTATCGGAGGGTCTGCACTTTGCCGACGGCTCCTTTGTGTCCGAGGCTAAGACCAGCGCCACGGACGGCTTTGGCCACGCCCAGCTTGGCGGCCTCGCCTCCCGGCTGGCCGAGGTTGTCAAGGAGCGAACCGGCGCGAAGGTGCGCGGCATCGAGCTGAGCCTGCTCCAGCGCTGCGGCGCTCATCTGGCCTCCAAGACCGATGTGGAGGAGGCAGAACTGGCCGGCCGCGTGGCCGTGGAGTCCGCCGTAGCCGGCGAGACCGGCAAGATGGTGGCCTTTGAGCGTGTCATGAAAAACGGCGAATATGCCTGCCGGACTTTCCTGCTGCCTTTGACCTCCGTCGCAAATGCTGAGAAAAAGGTGCCCCGTGAGTGGATAAATACTGCGGGAAACTTTGTCACTGACGAGTTTATCGACTATGTACTGCCTCTCATTCAGGGACAGCCGGACCGTCCCACGGAGCAGTCCCTCCCCCGCTATGCAAAGCTCAAAAAAATTCGGGCGTAAATACTATTCCCCGGTGGAAAATCAGCAGCAAATATTCCCCTTACCGATCCCGGTAAAGGGAATATTTGCTATCATACCCTGTTTATTTCTTGCAGTCAAACGCGGGATTCACCGCATATACGTTGCGCTGGTCCATCTTTGCGGTGGCGATGCCCAGGGCCTCGCCGAAGCGCTGGAAGTGAACCACCTCGCGCTCCCGCAGAAAACGGATGGCGTCGATCACATCCGGGTCATCTGCCATGCGCAGGATGTTATCATAGGTCACCCGGGCCTTCTGCTCCGCTCCCATGTCCTCAGAGAGATCGGCGATGACGTCGCCCTTAACGGCAAAGCTGGCGGCGTTATAGGGCCAGCCTGCAGCCGCTTGAGCGTATACGCCGGCGGTATGGTCCACAAAGTAGTCCTGGAAACCGGCCTTCTTCACCTGCTCAACGGTCATGTCCCTGGTCAGCTGATGAACGATAGTGCCGATCATCTCCAGGTGTCCCAATTCCTCTACGCCTATATCAGTCAAGATGGCCTTGACCTCGGGATAGGGCATAGCATACCGTTGGCTGAGATACCGCAGAGAAGCGCCAAGCTCACCGTCAGGTCCCCCGTATTGCAATAGACTATAAAAATTCCAGGTGCCCGCATTGGATTGGACACCGGAACACGTCTTCCGAGGCGGACGAGATCCATCAGAGTCTCCCGCAACGCATTCTGGGCGGGGCTGCGGCCAGCTTGTGGCCTATGATGTCAGTGTTGATTCCCCGTCTCTCATAGAGGGAGAATATCACTGACCGCTGCCGGCTTTTAATTAGCATTTTTGTGTGACGATTAGCGTTTTTA
>CAZVRP010000004.1:0-48610 GCA_964630255.1 uncultured Oscillospiraceae bacterium
CCTGACGGCCGACGCGGAGAACGCGCTTATTGTTCACATAAAGGTCGTGACAACGATTCGGATTCCAGCCGGGTCAAGCCCTTAAGGAAACTTATTGACAGGATTGAAATAAAATATATGGTATAACAGCGGCATCAATCGCGGTGATCGGTTTGGCGGTAAAAGATGTTATATGAAGCAATCGCCAGTGCCCTGGACTTACTCTTGAAGATTATGAAAGGAGTCCCCATAATGACAGCTCCCCGCACGGCCGCGGCCTATATCCGGGTGTCCACCGAGGAACAGGCCGACCAGTCCCCGGAAAGTCAGCTCGTTGAGATACGCAAATACGCCGCCGCCCATGGGCTTATCCTGCCGGACGATCTGGTGTATATGGACGAAGGCATATCCGGCAAGCGCTCGGAGAACCGGCCGGCCTTCCAGCGGATGATCGGCGCGGCCAAGGCAAAGCCCGCTCCCTTTGACGTCATCCTCCTGTGGAAGTTCAGCCGGTTTGCCCGGAACCAGGAGGAGAGCATCGTCTATAAGGCCCTGCTGCGTAAGCAATGCGGCGTGGATGTTGTCTCCGTCTCCGAGCAGCTTCCTGACGGGCCCTTTGCCTCCCTGATCGAGCGCATCATAGAGTGGTTCGACGAATTCTACTCCATCCGCTTGGCACAGGAGGTCAAGCGGAGTATGACGGTCAAGGCCGGCAAGGGCGAGTTTCAGTCTGCGCCGTCGTTCGGTTATCGGGCGCGGATGGAACCCGGAAAGAAAACGGTCCTGGAGCCCATCCCGGAGGAGGCTGCCATCGTCCGGGAGATTTTCGAACGCTTTGTCAGCGGTCAGGGGTGCTATGCTATTGCAAAATGGCTCAACGCCCAGGGTATCACCACTCATCGGGGCAACGCCTGGGAGAATCGCACCGTGGAGTATATGATCCGAAATCCAGTGTACATAGGCAAACTGCGCTGGACTCCCAGCGGCCGGACGCGCCGGGATTTCACAAACCCAGATACGATCACCGCCGACGCCGAGCATGAGCCCATCATCTCTCAGAACGTTTTTGACGCGGCGCAGACCCGGATGACGAAGATCAAATCCACACGGGGCTACAAAGCCCGGCCCACCTATGGGTTAAAGGATTGGCTGTCCGGCCTTGTGCGATGCTCTGAGTGCGGGGCGACCCTGGTGTTTCAGCGGCCTCATTATTTCAAATGCAATAATTATCTTAAAGGCCGGTGTACATGCTCCCAGCATGTGCGCGCTGACCTCCTGCATGAAGCTGTTCTATCTACCCTTGAACATGCCCTCCAGGATGCGAAGCCTATAGATTATAAACCAACTTTTACACGGGCTGAACAGTCCGGTGAGCTCCCGCGCCTTCGTGCATCACTGGCCGGCCTTCGCCGGCGGACCTCTCGCCTGTTGGATGCCTATCTGTCCGGCGCGCTGGGCCTGGAACAGTTCACAACGGCAAACGCCAGTCTGGATGCAGCCGTCAAGGAGGCGGAACTGCAAATCGCGGACATCGAGGCAAAAGCCGCCAAGCCGGATGATATAGCCGCGGCCTTGAGCGCCAGCATAACTTCCGCGCTCGACACGCTGCAGGCCCCGGACATGTCGCTGGAAGGTAAGAATAACGCCCTTCGGCGTATCACGGAACGCATGGTGTTCAACAAATCACAAAATACGCTTGATATTGAATATCGCATTATTTTTTAGGTTCATTTTATAGCCGATTACAAAAAGGTCCTCCATATTGGGTGATTATATATTTCGCCATGGCGGGATTGGGATTTTTGATCTTTACCGGATATTGCAGCTTCTTTTCATATACGAACATTATTTATTACCGACCTTTCCGCTCCCGTTCCAGGGCCACGGGTCCTCAGGCCACACCCAGGAATCGAACATGGCCGTCTCATCACGGGTGATGGGGCCATACATCTCAACATACCGTTTGCGGCCTTCCTGGGCCAATGCGGTGCAGCTTTTCCATGTCCGGAACGCCTCCTGGTCATCGGGATGCGTGTCAAGATACAGAGCCATCTCCTGAGTCACAAAATCCAGCGCCATCAGCTCCGCAAGCGGCGTGTTGTCCGCCGGTCCGGCGGCTACATAGTCCATGAACGGAAGATCCAGTCCGGGAAACAGCGTCCCTTTGGCTAGGGCCTCATCCCGCTCGTAGGCAGGTTTGCTGCTCTGCTGGCCAGGTACGAGAGGAACCGCCAGCGGAGCGCAGGAAGGAAGCTCTCCTTCCTTGTAGGTACAAGAATCGTTGTTTGCCAAAAATGATTTCCCCCTTTGCACGCCATACTATGCAAAGAGGGAAACCGTTGTGCTTTCAGCCTTATTCGATCAGTCTGGCAAAATCATCCTCTGTAAGGATCGCAACGCCCAGCTCCTGCGCCTTGGCGAGCTTGGAGCCAGGATTGTCTCCCGCCAGCACATAGGTAGTCTTTTTGGATACGGAACCGGACGCCTTGCCGCCAAATCCTTCGATGACGGCCTCCGCTTCCGCTCGGGTGAAGCGCTCCAGTGTGCCCGTGAGCACAAAAGTTTGACCGGCAAATCGGTCGTCCTGTATCTCCTCCCGGCTGTCAAATGATACGCCCGCCTGACGGAGAAGCTCGATCTGGTGTCGACTTTGGGCGCTGGCAAACCACTGGGTGATATAGCGGGCCGTGATGGGCCCCACATCCTCGATGACGGTGAGCTGCTCCTCGGTTGCCGCCATGAGCTCGTCCAGCGTTGCGAAATGGCGGGCCAGGACTTTAGCCGCCTTGGAGCCCACCTGACGGATGCCAAAGGCGCACAGGAGCCGAGCCAGTCCTCTGGTTTTGCTGTCCTCGATGTTGGCGATAAGGTTCTCCGCAGACTTCTTCCCCATACGCTCCGCCATTGCGGCAGACTGTGCGTCCAGATGATAGAGCTCTGCGGGTGTTTGAACAAGCCCTTTCTTATCGAGCGCCTCTACCACAGCCGGGCCAAGACCGTCGATATCCATGGCGTCTTTTGAAGCAAAGTGTACGATATTCCGCAGCCGTTGGGCGGGACACTCTGCGCCGGTGCAGCGGATGGCGGCGCCATCCGCATCCCGCTCCACCGGCGCGCCGCACGCCGGACACATGGCAGGGAAATGGAACGCGCCTTCGCTGCCCTTCTTAACGACCTCAAGGACCTCAGGGATGATCTCCCCTGCCTTCTGGACAAGAACCGTATCGCCTACGTTGACGCCCAGACTTTCGATAAAATCCTGATTGTGCAGCGTGGCGTTCGTGACCGTCGTCCCGGCGAGACGTATGGGTTCAATGACAGCCTTAGGCGTCAAAACGCCGGTCCGTCCCACCTGGATGACGATCTCCACCACACGGCTTGGCTTTTTCTCCGGCGGGTACTTATAGGCGACCGCCCAGCGAGGATACTTGGCCGTGCTGCCCAGCGCCTCCCGCTGAGCCAGATCGTTCAGCTTTACAACCGCGCCATCGATGTCGAAGGGATAGCCCTCCCGGCCCTCTCCGATCGCCTCAATGGCGTTGATGCAGTCCTTCGGCGTTTTGCACAGCGTGTGGGCCACGACGGGAAGGCCCATGGCTGCCATGGCCTCCAGCGTCTCATAATGATTCTCGTATATCGCGCCCTCGGCCAGCTGGATATTGAAGCAGATGATGTCCAGCATTCGCTGGGCGCAAATGCTGGCGTCCTGCTGCCGCAGAGACCCGGCGGCGGCGTTTCGGGGGTTGGCCAGAAGTGCCTGTCCCTCTAACTCACGCTGGGCGTTGATGGTCCGGAATGTCTCATGGGACATATACACCTCCCCCCTGACGATCAGACGGGGCGGCGCGTTTTTCAGCTTTTTTGGCAGACTGCGGATCGTACGGAGATTGTCCGTCACATCCTCCCCCACCTGGCCGTTGCCCCGGGTCGCCCCCCGGTACAGCACGCCGTTTCGGTATTCCACCGCCACGGAAAGGCCGTCAATCTTCGGCTCGGTCACATAGTCGTGGGCGGCATCCACAGCGGCGTCCATCTTTTCCACAAAAGCGGTAATCTCTTCAAAGGAGAATACATCCTGCAGACTCTCCAGCGGCACCTCATGCTCCACGGGAGCGAACGCCTCGCTCACATGCCCGCCCACATGCTGAGTGGGCGAATCAGGCCGTATCCACTCCGGATGCTCCGCCTCCATGCGCTTGAGCTCATTGTTCATCCGGTCATATTCAAAATCCGATACCAGCGGCGCGTCATTATCGTAGTAGGCCACGGACAGGGCCAGCAGCTTATCCACCAACTCGTTATAGGTTTGCGGCGTCGCATCCATACATATCACTCCCAATTCAAATAACTGTCCGGCACCTCGCCGACGATCACGGTCTCAGAAACCAGTATCTCCGTCTGCACCGATGTATCCATGCCCCGCCAGGGCATCAGAAAGGAAAGCTGTACATCCAGATCCAAAAAAAGCTGATGCCGCGTCTGGTTGATACCGGCGCTGGTTATCTCGCTGCGAAAGCTCGCCGTGCTGGATGACAGCATGGTCACGTGTACGGAAATGGACGGCCCTCGGTTCATCAGGATTGCGCTGCCCAGAAGGTTCGCCACCGGGAGCTTTACAGTGAGCACTTCCTGCTCCGTTTGGTCTATCGCCTGAGACAACACCTCCGCCGCCAGCATATTGATGGCGGCCACATTCGTCGTCACGGCTGTGATAGAGCCGTTTCCGTCCCGCTCCAGATTCACCAGGTCCGTCCCGGCAAAGCGGGGATCGGCCATCAGCGACTTCACGATCGCGTTGACCTTGGTCACGACCTCGTCTCTGGCGGCAGACGCGGCATATTCCGTTACCATGCTCCTCAGGACGAGGCCGGCGATCATTGTACCGCCCATCATAAAGATCAGGATAAGGATGAGAAGCATGCGCCCGGCTGAATGTACCGCTCCCGGGCGGGCAATCATCCGCTTTGGCCACCGTCGGCACCGCATAAGGCTCACCCCCTATGCGCCAGCTTATGCCGAAATATGCCCCGCTATGACGCTTTTATCCTTGCCATGAAGAAAAATCTTTCACTCAGTGGGCCATCTCCTCCAGAAAGGCCCTTGTCAGCCTCAGCTGGGCTTCGCACTCATCGATCCGGGCCACGCAGGCCGGAGAATGGATGTTACGCACGGCCACGGACAGCGCCGCGACCTGCACACCCTTCCCGCTGCGCTGAACGGCGGAGGCATCCGTCCCACCGGCGATCTTAGTCTTGGTCTGCCAGGATATGCCCCGCTCTCCGGCCAGGCGTCCCAGCGTCTGATACAGCTCCCGGTCATAGATGGTCCCCTTATCCATAAACGGGATGACGACCCCTTTCCCAAGCCTGCACACCTGTTCCGTGCCCTCCACGCCGGGGATATCGGCGGCGGTGGTGCCTTCCAGGACCAGCGTCACATCCGGCTCGATGCTGCGGGCCGCAACGGCCGCGCCGCGGCAACCCACCTCCTCCTGCACGGTAAAGGCAAACCAGCAGTCACAGGCCAGCTGACTTTCCAAAAGCTCCACCATGGAAGCGCATCCCACCCGGTCATCGATGGCCTTGGCCTTGATATACCCGTTGTCGCCAAAGCGAACAACAGCATCATCAAAGGCGGCAAGATCGCCGATCCGCACAGACTTCTCGGCCGCCTCCCGGCTCTTCGCTCCGATGTCTATATACATCTCCTTCAGCGCAGGCAGTGTCTTTCGCTGTTCAGCGGTGGTCAGGTGTATAGCCTTGGACCCGACCACCCCCATGACGCGCTCCGGACCCACAAACACGCGCTTTCCCAATAGTGTCCGGCGGTTCACGCCCCCCGCCATATCAAAGCGAAGATAGCCATCATCGGCGATGTCCGTCACGATCAGGCCTATCTCGTCCATGTGGGCGCAGAGCATGACTCGCTTAGCGGGCACGGTCGCCCCCTTTTTGAACACCATCAGGTTACCCATGGGGTCGGTTCGTATCTCGTCCGCAAAGGGCATGACCCGTTCCAGGATATAGTCTCTGACCTCGTCCTCCCCGCCGGATACGCCGTCCAGGCAGCACAGAGTCTCCAACGTATCAAGCAGCATCATCACACCTCCATGCTCTCCACATAGGCCGATATGAGTTCCAAAACGGCGTTCATATCATCCGCGCATACCACCTCCACCGGCGTATGCATATACTTCAGCGGCAGTGACAGCAGCGCTGTAGCCACGCCTGCGCGGGATATCTGGATGGCGGCAGCGTTTGTGCCGCTGTGGCCGCCCGCCACGACCTCTGGCTGCACAGGGATATTTCGCTCCTTGGCCAAGGCAAACAGCTCCCTCGTGAGCGCACCGTTCATATTGGGGCCGATACCGATGGCAGCGCCCTTGCCGCACTCAGTGCGCACCTCTTTTGCGTCCGGCGTTTTAGCATGGGTCACATCCACCACGATAGCTACGTCCGGTGCGGCAGACCACGCGCCCACCGCGGCTCCCCGGAGGCCCACCTCCTCCTGGGTGCTGATCTGGCAGCAGAGATCCACTTCCGGCGTCCGAGCCGCAAGCCGTTCAAATGCCTGGATGACGATGGCAGCGCATGCCCGGTCATCCAAGGCCTTTCCGCACAGACTGCCTGTGCCCAGCTCCTCACAGGAAACGGCGTATACAACGGGCGTACCGGGAGGAACGGCTTTTTCCGCCTGCTCCTGGGTCAGGCCCACATCGATGCATAGCTTATCGGCCTCAACGGCCTTCTCCGCCTGCTCCTCCGTCAGAAGATGGGGCGGAAGAGTATCAATGACGCCGAACAGAGGCGGCTCGGACAGCACCCGCACCTCTCTGGCGGGAAGCATCCGCTGGTCTACGCCCCCCAGTGCGGAAAATCGAAGAAAACCGTTTTCCGCGCCGGTGACGATGAAGCCGATCTCATCCATGTGGGCGTCCAGCATGACCAGCTTTGCACCGGGCTTTCCGCAGCGGCGGATGGCCTGGAGATTCCCCATCGTGTCCGTGCGTATCTCGTCGGAGATCGGACGCAGATAATCGGCGATCCACTGATATACCGCCGACTCGAATCCGGACGGTCCGGAGAGGTTCGACAGCTTTTTTGTCAGTTCCATCAGTTCCATATACTCACTCCAGTTCCTTCACGAGCCGGCGGAAGGAGTTCCCCCGCTCTTCAAAGTTTTTGAACCGGTCAAATGAAGTGCACGCCGGACTCAAAAGCACCACATCTCCCGGCAAGGCCCCCGCTGCGGCAGCCCTGACCGTGTCGTCAAAATCCTCTATGACGTATATTTCCGGCGACCCCGGCATATATTCCGGCGCTGATTCCACGGCGGCCTTTATCCGCTCCGCTGTCCAGCCTGTCAGATACAGTTTTTTCACATGGCGGCACACGGCAGGCCCCAGCTCGTCAAAGGGAATGCCTTTATCCTTGCCCCCGGCGATGAGGATGAGCTTTTCATCGAAGCAGGCCAGACCCGCCATGGTCCGGGCCGGACTGGAGGCGATGGAGTCGTTGATGTACCGAACGCCGTGATGGACGCGCACAGTCTCCAACCGGTGGGCTACGCCGGTGAAGCTGCGGGCGGCAGACCGCATGGCAGCCAGCGGCGCGGCGCCCCACACGGCGGCGAAAGCCGTCATCACATTCTCAACATTGTGCATTCCCGGCACGGAGATCTCCGAGGCCGACAGCACCTCCACGGTCTCGCCGTCCATACGGGCGCGGATCATTCCGTCCGATCCCAGATAGACGCCGTGGGACACCGCATCGCTCCGGCTGAACCAGACGACCTCCCCCCGCGCCTCCGCCGCGCAGGCTGCGGTGACGGCGTTATCCCGGTTGAGCACGAGCCTGGAATTCGGTCCCTGTCCACGGAATATCTGCTTTTTCGAATCGATATAGTCCTGATAATCCTGGTGGATGTCCAGGTGGTTGGGCGCTATATTTGTGATAACGGCCACATCCGGCGCACAACTCATGCTGTGCAGCTGAAAGGAACTCAATTCCAGCACCGCGCGGTCCTCAGGGTTCATCCTGTCCACATCCGCCAGAAGCGGGCGGCCAATGTTCCCGCCCAGCCAAACCGTGCGGCCAGCCGCCTCCAGCATCTTTGCGATCAGCGTTGTTGTGGTGGTCTTGCCGTCGGAACCCGTTACCGCCGTCACTGGGCAGGGACACAGGGACAGAAAGACCTCCATCTCGCTTGTCAGCACGCTGCCATGCTCCACCGCCTCCACCAAAGCCGGCTGGGTGGGCAGCAAGCTGGGCGTGCGAAATATAACATCGCCGCCAAGACTGTCCAAATAACGCGCCCCCAAACGGAACCGCACGCCCTTGGCGCTGTATATCTCATAAAATTCCCCCAGCGCGGACGCCTCCGCCTGATCGCATACGGTCAGATCCACTCCCGCCTCGGCCAGGAGCGCGATCAGCGGGCGGTTGGAAAGACCGGCGCCCACCACGGTCACCCGCTTTCCTGCCAGGGTCATTAAATACTCCTTCAGGGACAATTCATGCACCCCCTTGTAGTAATATATTATATTCCAATATCTAGTGCCGCGCAAGAAACGAATAACTACAACTTGATGTAAAAAGAGACAGGATCCGCTCCTGTCTCTTTGCTGTCTGATTATTGAGTTTCCCTGTAAGCCGGATTCTGTTAAAAATGGCCATCTATCTAGGCGGGGCGTTGCCGCCACGCTCCAGCCACCTCCCCGGGGAGACCGGGCCGGTCATGTTCCCCTCCACGGTGTTGCTCCGGATAGAGTTTACAGCGGCATCCTGTCGCCAGGATGCCGGGTGGTCTCTTACACCGCCTTTCCACCCTTACCGCATGAATTGCGGCGGTCTGTTTCTGTTGCACTCGTCCTGATGTCGCCATCGGCGGGCGTTACCCGTTATCCTTGCCCTATGGAGCCCGGACTTTCCTCACGCACAGCCTTTCGGCTCATGCCCGCGGCCATTCAGAAAACTCAATAATATGCAGTTTATGCGTTTATATCCAATCAACATCCAGCTTCAGTTCAATATTCTTTTCCTGACGCTTTCTTTTAACAAACAGTTAATCCATGTTCTCCCAATTGTGCCAGACATTCTGAACGTCATCGTTGTCATCAAACACATCCAGCATCTTTTGCATATTTTTCCGGTCGCCTTCATCAGTGAGGGTGATATAGGACTGGGGCACCATCTCCTCCTGGGCGGAGACAAGGGTATAGCCATGGGAGATCATGTATTCTGCCACTGCCGTAACATCCTCCGGCGCGGTGTAGATCGTAAAGGCGCCCTCCTCTGTCTCCATGTCAGCGGCTCCCGCCTCCATGGCGTCCATCAGAACGGCCTCCTCATCCAGATCGCCGTCCTCGTTATCCACCACAATGACGCCCTTCCGGTCAAAGGACCAGGACACGCAATTGGTGGCGCCCAGGTTACCGTTATATTTGTCAAAGCAATGCCGGACCTCGCTGGCTGTGCGGTTGCGGTTATCGGTCATGGCCTCCACGATGACAGCCACGCCGCTGGGGCCGTAGCCCTCATAGGTAACGCTCTCAAAAGTGGATGTATCGCCCGCGCCCAGGGCCTTGTCGATGGTCCTTTTGATGTTGTCGTTGGGCATATTGGCGGCCTTGGCCTTCGTGATGACGGCGGCAAGACGCATATTGTTCTTCGGGTCGCCGCTGCCCCCCTCCTTCACGGCCACGATCATCTCACGGGCGATCTTCGTAAAAGCCTGGGCACGCTTGGCATCGGCTGCGCCCTTTGTTTTTTGTATATTGTGCCATTTGGAATGTCCGGACATACTGATTATCCCCCTGTAAAATTTACATTACAGGATATTGTAGCACATTTTTTCCATGATGGCAACTATCTGCTCTTGGGAATTAACAGCAGTCCGGAAGCCCTGTCACCATTGGCGGCGGCAATGGCCTCCACGGTGGAGTGGTATTTTTTCGCCACCGTCCACATATCCGTTCCCGGCTCCACCCGCGCCAGCGTGATCGATGGCGTGGCCGGCGCGTCAGCCCATGCCGCCGCGTCCTCGGTGATGCCCATGACACAATGGACCGTATCCGTGGACACGGCCAGCGCCTCCATCTGAAGGACCGCCCGCACGTCCAGTCCCCCGCCCGTGGCGGCACAGTAGACGTCCGCCGCAGACACCGTTACGCTTTGAAGCTCTGTCCCGGCGGGAAGATCGGTCGTGAATTCCGCCGTCAGGCGGCATCGGGCGACGGTGAAACGGCCGTCGCTCTGACGGCTTATGACGCGGATATTCACCGCTGTCTTCACCGTCATATCCTCCACCGCAATGCTGCCGATGGCGGCGGACAGCGTAAGTACCTCGCCGGGTCCGCCGCCGACCGGATCGGTGCTGCCCGTTACCGTCTGGCGCATGGATATGGGCTGTACGGCGCTCGCCACCGCGATGGGTTCCTTCTCTCCGATCAGCACGGTGCGGTTGCTGTACAGGTCCGCGATATAGGTCAGCTCCCTCACGCTGCTGCATATACACTGCGCTACCACATGTATCTCCGCAGCGATCCTGCCGTCCTCCTCCCGGCGCTCCGGCAGATCGAAATAAGCCCCTGTAAGCATGATGGACAACTCCGGCACTGCGTCCTCACTGTCCACCTCGACTTCCATTATCTGTGAAAACTCTGTCTCATAGCGCCCGGCAAAAACGCTTCCATCGGGGCAGCCAAACACGAGCCCGGCCCGTATCCGGCCCCTAAAAACCACCTTTCCGCTGACGTATTTCACATCCTCCACCACCGGCTCCACCCGCTGGCTCAATATCTGCTCCACGCCGCCTGTGCCCGCCGGGAGCTGGTATTCATCCATTGTGATGAAAGTCTTTTCCCGCACGTCCGCCACTGTAGTCATAGAGGCGGTCCGCGTAAGCATGTGGATGGAGGCATCCTCCCGCTCCAGGCCGGACGCGATCTCAAGACTCCGCCGCTGATAGACGCGCGCCTCGCAGTCCACATCCGCACGAACGGCGAGCTTCCGGGAGTTCACCACCCGGGCGTCCAGCGCCCTGACCCGCATCCGGATCACCGTCCGGCAGTCGGAGTCCGCGCCGGGCGCGTCCATGCGCAGCTCAACCGGCACTGTGACAGGCAGGCTCTGTATGGCTCCCGCGCCGTCCGGCATGTATATCACCGACACGCTGACAGAAGCGCCCAGCAAAACGCTTCCTGAATCCGTCTCCTTGCTGCGTAAAATAATGATGCCCTCCGCGTCCACAACAGAACCTACGTCCGGCATGGCATCCGGTACGATACATTCCGCCGTGAAATCCCGACTGGCCATGCCGGACCACACCAGAGCCTGGTGTTCAAATATATCCCGTTTTAAGGTCATCTCCATGATCTGATCGCTCCTTGCAATATTTTCTATGCAAGGGTATGCGCTCTTTCCTGTGGATATGCCATCAGCCCTTAATAAGCCATATCCCTCCGCATATCAGAAGTCCGGAGCAGACGAGCCACCAGAACCAGCTTGGCAGGATGAGAGCCAGGAGAATGACGCTTCCAACGATGACAGCGGCCCAGCCGCTGGTACAGCTGTTTTTCCTTTTTCGCACAAAAACCGCCTCCCGTCCATACTATGGGCGGGCAGGCGGTTTTTGTGCGTTAATTCTGTGATTTTATTTCTCCAGCTCCCAATGCTTCAGCCTGGCGGCCTCCTCGTACAGCCGCAGATAGGAGCAATAGCGGCTTTGATGTGCCGCGCCGCTTTCCACGGCCTGGCGCAGGGCGCATCCTGGTTCCGCCCGATGGGTGCAGTCGTTGAACCGACACTGTCCCAGGTAGGGCGCAAATTCCGGAAACAGCCCTCCCAGCTCCCCCGTGGTGATCGGCGTCTCCATCTCATCGCCAAAGGACGCAAATCCAGGCGTATCGCCCAAAAGCGTTCCCCGGCCCAGATCGAACAGCTCCACATGGCGGGTGGTATGTCGGCCACGGCCCAGCTTTTCACTGATTTCGCCGGTAGGGATGGAAAATCCGGACTCCAGGGCATTAATCAGGCTGCTCTTTCCCACGCCGGAATTGCCGGTAAAGCAACAGACCGCCCCCTCTATGGCCCTCCGGAACGCATCCATGCCCTCCCCTGTCCGGGCGCTGACCCGGAACACCGGATAGCCGGTGCCGGCATATATATCATACAGCCGGTCCCCCGGGTCCAGATCGCATTTGTTGACGACCAGAATCACACCGCATCGGTTTTTTTCACACCGAACCGTTATCCTGTCGGCCAAATATGGGTCCGTGACAGGCAGGGCAGCGGACATGATCATCACAAGGTAGTCTATATTTGCCACAGCCGGCCGGCAGAAAGCGTTTTTTCGGGGCAGTATCTCCAGGACCGTACCCGTGTCGCCGTCGGCTTGTTCAATTATCACCCGATCGCCTACCAGCGGCGTGAGCCCGTCCCGCCGGAAGCGTCCGCGGGCGCGGCATTGTATCGATCCCTCCCCCGTGCGGACATAGTAAAATCCGCTCAGGGCGCGCATGATGATCCCTTCCTGACTCAAACCGTCACTCCATCATCGGCGGAACATCCTGTTCCGCATCAAGATCGTTCTCAGCCTCCGACTCATCCGGCTGGGTATTCTCTTCCGCCGGCGGCGTCTCCTCCATGACCGATGGGGACACAGGCGTCACATCCGGCGTAGGCGTGATGGCCGGTCCCGTCCCGATCTGCAGATAGACCTGGGTCCCGCTGACCACCTGGGTCCCGCTGGCATAGTTTTGCCAGATGACGCGGCCGTTATCCTCCTCCGATGAGCTGATATAGGTGATCTCCGACTCGCCGCATACGAGTCCCTCCGACTGCAGGGACAGCAGCGCGGCCGCCTTTTCCATGCCCACCAGATTGGGAACATAGGAATAGGTGACGGACGGACCGGCGCTGACAGTCAGTGTGACGTCGCTTCCGCTGGACACCTCGCTGCCCGGCGCCGGGTCGACTCCTATGACATAGTTGGCCGTGATGGAGTCGGACTCCTCCAGCGCGATGATAACGTTCAGTCCCATCTCCTGAAGCCGCACCTGCGTCTCCGTGTAGGGGCTGTTGATAATATCCTCCGGCAGCGTCACCAGCTGGATGCCGGAACTGACCGTAAGCGTAACGTCTATGCCATCGGAGAGGATCATGCGGCTGGCACCCGCCGCAGGGACCTGCTCTATGATGACGCCCTCCGGATGTGTGGCATCCGCCTTATAGACCACCTCAAAATTGAACAGCTCCGTCATGTTCTCGTTTTCAATGACATCCGATACATAGGAGCCCACGAACTGAGGCACCGGCGTACGCTCCGCATCGCTGAAAATATCCTTGAGCCAGTACTCCCACACAAATACGAACAGAAGCAGAGCAAAGACGATCACAAGGCCAAACCCTAAAAGCATGCTGATCCGGCTGGCTCTGGTTCTCCGGCGGACGTACCCCTCCCTGGACAGCTCGCCGCTTTTGCTGATGCGGGGCACATTCCGAGTCACCACATGTATCTCGTCCCTGGCGGCATGCCCCCCGCCGGTTTCGGCGATAGCCCGCCGCGCCGCCGCGTCGATGGCCGCCGTCTGTCCCTTTCGGAAGTCCTCCAGGTCCGCCAGCATATCATCCGCCGTTGGATATCGGTCGTTGGGATCCGGCTGCATGGCCCGCAGGGTGATCGCCTCCAGCTCCTGGGGGATATCGGGATTGATGACCGTGGGCGCGTCCGGCAGAACGGTAAAGTGCTGGACCGCAACCTCCGCCACGGACTCGCCGTCAAAAGGCAGCCTTCCGGTGAGCATTTCATACATCACGACGCCCAGAGAATAGATATCGCTCCTGGCATCCACCGCCTCGCCTCGGGCCTGCTCCGGAGAGAGGTAATGTATGCTTCCCACCGCCTCCTCGGGGCTGTCGCCGTTTTGGGGAGATTCCTCCCACTGGGCGATGCCGAAATCGGCGATCTTCACCGTACCGTCCTTTGGCAGCATGATATTCTGCGGCTTGATATCCATGTGGATAATGCTGCGGCTGTGGGCATGGCTCAGCGCTCTTGCGATCTGCGTGGAGAAATGCAGGACCTCCCGCCATGACAGGGCGCCCTTCCGCTTTAGATACTGCTTCAGGTTGATGCCGTCCACATACTCCATCACGATATATTCTGTGTCCCCGGAGGAAACGACGTCATACACCGCCCGGATATTGGGGTGGCTGAGCATACCGACTGCCTGATACTCCGTGCGGAACTGGCGGCGGGACTCCGAATCCATGGCCACATCGTCCCGCAGGACCTTTACGGCTACGTTCCGCTTCAGCTTATGGTCGTATGCTTTATACACCACGGCCATGCCGCCGATGCCCACCACGGATATGATCTCATAGCGGCCGTCCAGTATTTTTCCGAGACGCCAGCTCACCTTATTCTCCATCTCAGGCGCCCTCCTTCCTGTCATAAATCACTACGGCCGTCACATTGTCCCTCGTCTCATTTGCAATCGCCTCGTCCACCAACGCCCGACAGGCGGCCTCCGCATCCTCCGCCGCCAGGATCACCCGGTGAAGCTCCGCATCGTCCACAACATTGGTCAGTCCGTCCGAGCAAAGAAGAAAACGGTCGCCCATCCGGATCGGGACGGTAAAAATATCGCACGTGACAAACCGTTCGCTCCCCACCGCGCGGGTGATGATATTCTTCCGGGGATGATGCCGCCCTTGGGCCGGGGTGAGTTCGCCCCGGTCGATCATCTCCTGCACCAGAGAGTGATCTTTTGTGATCTGCACGATGCCGTCCTTGGCGATACGGTAGGCACGGCTGTCGCCCACATTTACAAAATAGGCTGTATCTCCCCGCCAGTATCCGGCCACCAGTGTTGTGCCCATACCGGTATATTCCTCCGTCTGAGCCGCGAAGCGGTACACCTTTCTGTTGGCGGCGTCCGTGGCCTGGCGGAGGATATCCTCCGGCTCCGTGCCATCGGCCGCTTCCACAGCCATGCGGGCGTATGCCAGAAACCGTCCCGCGGCCAGCTCGCTGGCCAGAAGACCGCCGGCCACGCCGCCCATGCCGTCGCATACGACAGCCAGCGCGTCGCCCTCCGTCTCATAAAGATCGAAGGAATCCTGGTTCTCAGCCCGGTATCGCCCCTTATCGCTCAATCCAAA
This sequence comes from uncultured Oscillospiraceae bacterium, assembly GCA_964630255.1. Taxonomy (GTDB): domain Bacteria; phylum Bacillota; class Clostridia; order Oscillospirales; family Oscillospiraceae; genus CAJOIG01. Next base: position 15,144 of record CAZVRP010000004.1, read on the forward strand.
AATTCTCATTGCTTCCTCATCTGCCCCCGGCGCAGCTGCCCGCAGGCCGCATCGATATCGCTTCCCAGCCGGCGGCGGATAGTCACAGTCACCCCACCGTCCGACAGTCTTTTCGCAAACGCGCGCACCGTCTCCTCCGACGAGGGAACAAGTCCGCGTTCGGAAACATAGTTCAGCCGTATCAGATTCACATGCGCTCCCGTGCCCCGGAGGCGCTTCACCAGCATATCCGCATGGCGGGGCGTATCATTTACATCCCGCACCATAGCGTACTCAAAGGATATCCGCCGACCGGTCTTGGCAAAATACCGTCCGCAGGCAGCATAGAGCGCGTCTACGCCCTGGACCTTGTTCACCGGCATGAGCCTTGAGCGGGTCTCATCGTCAGGGGCATGGAGCGACACGGACAGTGTCAATTGTAAATTAAGACCGGCCAGTTTGTCAATTCCCTCCACAAGGCCGCAGGTGGAAAGAGAAATATGCCGCATACCGATGTTCATGCCGTCGGGATCATTCACCAAACGCAAAAAACGGATGACGTTATCAAAATTGTCCAAGGGCTCGCCGATGCCCATGAGGACGATATTAGAGACGCCGTCCCCCGCCTCCCGCTCCGTCCGGAGCACCTCGTCCAGCATTTCAGAGGGCGCCAGGTCCCGCAGCCTCCCGCCGATGGTGCTGGCGCAGAAGGCACATCCCATGCGGCAGCCCACCTGGGATGAGATGCAGACGGAATTGCCATGCTTATAGCGCATGAAAACTGTCTCCACGCTCTCCCCGTCCGGCAGACGCCATAAAAACTTCTCCGTTCCATCCTTTTCAGAGATCTGCCGGCGTAGCATGGTCAGGCACGGTATGGCATAGACCTCGCCCAGCCGCCCGCGCAAGGGCTTTGCCAGGTCGCTCATCTCCTCAAAGGATCGCGCCCCCCGGCTCAGCCAGCGGAAGACCTGTCCCGCCCGGTATCCGGGAAGTCCCAGCGATTTGAACTCGGCCGCCAGTTCATCCGGAAGCATGGATTTTATGTCCTTTTTACTCGTTCCAACCGGCATATATAAAACCCGTCCGTTCCATCCCTGTCCGGCCAAAAGGTGCGCTCCAGGGTCTTTTCAAACGCCGGATGACCGCATAGAAAGCTGTCTGTGACGCCCTGATTCTCCCCCGGCCGCCAAGTGCAGGTGGAGTAGATCAGCCGCCCGCCGGGGCGCACCGCCGTGGCGGCGGCCTCCAAAAGCTCAAGCTGCAATTCCGGCAGCGAAGACAGCTCCCGTTCCGTTCTATAACGGATATCCGGCTTCTTTCGTATAACCCCCAGGCCGCTGCAGGGCACATCCGCAAACACGACGTCATAATCGCCGCCTTTGATATCTCTGGCGTCCCCCGCCTGACAGGTGATGCAGTCGAGTCCCATTCTGCGCGCTCCTTCCGCCACCAGCGCCAGCTTCTTTTCAAGAATGTCCCGGGCCGTTACCGCGCCGTCGTTCCCCATGGCGATGGCGGCGCCAAAGCTCTTGCCTCCGGGAGCGGCGCAAGCGTCCAGCACCCGCATGCCCGCCTCCAGCTCAGCCGCATCAACAACGCAGTGAGCGGCAGGGTCCTGCACATAGAAAAGGCCCTTGTGAAAGGCGTCTGTTCCGGTGAAATCTCCGTCCCGCATCAATATCAATCCCAAAGGGCTGAATCGCACCGGCAGCATCTGCGCCAGCGCCTCCGGCGTCGTGCGGCAGGTATTGACCTGGATAAACACGGGGGGTTCCCCGTTATCGGCCCGCAGCACCGCCTCCGCCCCATCATAGCCCCGCAGGGCAATCAGCTCATCTACCAGCCATCTGGGGTGACTGTACAGCACGGACAAATAATCCGGCGTCCCCTGACCAGGCACGGACGGCAGATGGTCCCTGTCCCGCTCTATCCGCCGCAAAACGGCGTTGACAAGGCCGGCGGCCCGTTCATATCGCAGCTTCCGGCAGAGCTTGACGGATTCGTCCACGGCAGCGCTGGGTGGTATCCTGTCCATGAAAAGGAGCTGATATACTCCCAGCCGGAGTATGTCCCGCACCTTGGGTTCCAGACGCCCTTTCGTGTAATGATCGATGTAAAAATCGCACAGCGCCAGATTTTGCAGCGTTCCGTAAAACAACCTCGCGGCCAGCGCCGCATCTCGACCGTCCAGAGCATACTTCCGGGCGGTCATGCCCATGACCTGACGGCTCCAGGCGGCATCACGCCGAAACCGCTCAAGAGCCTCCAGGGCGGCTCGTCTCGGCATGGTCACACCTCCATGGGGTGCCCCAGCAGATAGGCGCCCGCTGTCATGCGCTTTCCTCCGGCAGCCTGAAGCTCCGTCACCAACAGGGTATGCCCATCCCCGCACGCCACCTCGATGCCCGCCTTTCCGGCGGATATCACGGTCCCAGGCGCTTTTGCCGGGGCGCGGCCGGCCGCCTCCCCCCGGAATATCTTAAAATCCGTTCCACCCAGCCGCGCAGTAGCGCAGGGCCAGGGCTGCATGCCATAGATATGCTTCAGTACCGCGCCCACAGGCTTTGTCCAGTCTATGGGCGCCTCTCCCTTGGTCAGAGGCGGCGCGTAGGTAGCGTGCGTCCCGTCCTGAGGCGTCCTGGGGGCGGCTCCGGCCTGGATGGCTTGGATGGTCTTCACCAAAAGCGCCGCGCCCATGGGCGCCAGCCGGTCAAAAAGCGCCCCGCTGGTCTCATCCTCGCCAATGGCGGTCTTATCACAGAAGATCACATCTCCCTCATCCATCCCGGATGACATATACATGGTGGTCACACCGGTGACTTCATCGCCGTTCAATACCGCCCGCTGGATGGGCGCGCTGCCCCTATAACGGGGCAGAAGCGAGCCGTGGACATTGACGCAGCCATAGGCGGGCAGGGCCAGGATATCGTCCGGCAGGAGCTTGCCGTAGGCCACCACCGCGATCAGGTCTGGCGCCAGACCTTGCAGGATGCCAAGGGCCTCGCCATCCCGCAGCGCCGAAGGCTGATACACAGGCAGGCCAGCCGCCTGGGCGGTCTGCTTCACGGCGCAGGGCACGAGCCTGTGTCCCCGGTCCCGGGGCTTATCGGGCTGGCAGAATACGCCGGCTATCTCAAAGCCCTCGTCTATCAGCTTTTGCAGGGAACAGGCGGCAAAATCCGGTGTCCCCATGAAAACGATCCTCATTCCCGCTCCTCGCGGCCATAGTATTCCTCCAGCTCCTTGTCGGAGAGGATATGGTCGCACAGCTCCGTGAACATGTGTCCTTCCAGATGATCCAGCTCATGGCAGAAGGCCCTGGCGGTCAGCCCGTTTCCCTCCACCTCGAACCAGTTTCCGTTCCGGTCCTGGGCACGGACTTTCACATAGGACGGCCGCCGCACCATGCCATAGACGCCCGGCACGGACAGGCAGCCCTCCGGACCATCCTGTTCTCCCTCCGAGGCAATGATCTCCGGGTTGACAAGCTCGATGATATAGCCATCGTCGCCCTCCGGCACATTGGTCTCCAAAACCACTACGGCCCGACGAAGGATGCCAACCTGCGGCGCGGCGAGACCGACGCCCTCCGCATTCATCATTGTCTGGCCCATATCATCCAAAAGCTCATGGAGGCGTTGGTTGAAATCTGTTACGGGGCGGCAGCGCTTTGAGAGCGTCTCGTCCCCTTCTTTTAAAATGTTGCGAAGCGCCATATTCTCTCCTGTATCTTCATGTAGTCAGTCCAGCGGATCGAAATCCGCGTATACGGACACGCCCTTGTATTTCTTTCCATCGTTGCAGAGCATCAGCGTCCGGCTGATCGCGCCGCGAATTGCCGCCGGCTCCGGAGCGCTGACCGTGACCCGGTAGCGCCAGGTATTGTTGACCTTGGCCACTGGCAGCGGCGCGGGACCGAGGACCCTGACTCCCGGTACATGGCTTCCCATGCAAAGCATCTCATTGCGGATATCGGCGCAGCAGCGCAGCACCGCAGTCTCATCCTTACCTGACGCCGTCAGAACGAACAGCTCCCCAAAGGGCGGGGAACCCGTTACCCTGCGCAGGGCGATCTCCCCCTGATAAAAGCTGTCATAATCCTGCCGGGCTGCCTGCAGGATGATCTGGTTCTCCGGCGTGAAGGTCTGTATAACGGCCCGGCCGGGCTTCTCAAACCGACCGCTGCGGCCGATGACCTGGGTGATGAGGGAAAATGTCCGCTCACCCGCCCGGTAATCGCTGCAATATAAGCTCTGATCGGCGGAGAGGACCCCCACCAGGGTGACATTTTCAAAGTTGAGTCCCTTAGTGACCATTTGCGTGCCCACCAAAATAGGGATGCGCTGGACCCGAAACTGTTCAAACAGAGCTCTATGGCTGCCGACAGGCGCCACGGCGTCCGTATCCATCCGCAAAACAGGGGTGCCCGGAAAAAGCGTCTCCAGCTCCTCCACCACCTTCTGGGTGCCGGCGCCGAAATAATTCAGCCTGCCGCCGCATACGGGACATACGGCGTCCGGCCGCCGGACATGGCCGCAGTGATGGCACATCAGCCTGTTTCCTACGCTGTGGTAGGTTAGCGCGGCGGTGCAGTTGGGACACTTATAAGTATACCCGCATTCCCCGCATGTAACGAGCTTGCTGGCGCCCCGCCGGTTGATGAACAAAATGGACTGCTCGCCCCGTTCTATGTTTTCCGCCAGCTCCTTTGCCAGCACGGAGGATATGCTGGTGCCGTTGCCATTTTTCAGCTCCCGCTTCATATCTGCTACCCGCACCTCGGGAAGGCGCATCTCATTATACCGGTGAGGCAGGGCAAAAAAATGATAACGGCCCGTTTCGGCATAGTACCGTGAGCGCACATCCGGCGTGGCGCTGCCCAGGACCAGAAGGGCTTTCGATCTGGCGCAGAGAAACTTTGCCACGTCCCGGGCATGATACCGCGGCTCGGTCTCTGATTTATACGTATCCTCCTGCTCCTCGTCGATGATGACGATGCCCAGATCGCTCACAGGCGCAAAGATCGCGCTTCTGGTCCCGATGACCACCCGGGCGTCCCCGGCGCGGATGCGCCTCCACTCATCGTACCGCTCCCCCATGGACAGGGCGGAGTGCAGCACCGCTATGCTGTCCCCAAAATGAGAGGAAAAGGTCTGGAGCATCTGGGGCGTCAGGGCGATCTCCGGCACAAGGAAAATGGCCGATCTGCCCCGTTGGAGCATCTCATGGATCAGGTGGATGTAGATGGTGGTCTTGCCGCTGCCCGTCACGCCGAACAGCAGCGCCGCCTGGGCCCGCTCTCCGTCCCCCAGGGCCAGGATGCCCTCAAAAGCGGCGCGCTGCTCTTCGTTCAGCACCGGCAGCGGCTGGGCCCGGCCGGCATCATACTCCGGCCGGCGGTACACCATTTGCCGGGAGAGGGTCACGAGGCCCTTTTCCTCTAGGCGCTTCACGGTATCCCGGCCCGCACCTGTAAAATAGCACAGGTCGGCCACATTGGCCCGGCCAAGCTCCGCCAGGACGCGCAGGACCGCCGCCTGACGCACCGCCCGGCGGTTCCTGTCCGCCTGGATGAGCGCCTGCTCCGGACTGACGGACAGAGACGCCTGCAGGATCGTCTTGTCCCTGCCCCGGCGCGCCGCCTCCGCCTCTGTCCGCAATACGCCTTTTTTTACGAGGCTCGAAAGCGCGGGGCCGGGATTTTTTGTTCCGAACACAGCCTCTATATCCGCCAGCTCGCACCGGCCCCCATGGCCGGTCACAGCATCCAGCGCCAGCCGCTCGTTCCGGCTGCCGCCGGCGGCGGCATAGGCGGCGTCGCTGTCAATGCCGGCCGCCAGACAGTAGACGGGCCATACGCTGTACCAAAGTCCCGCGGGCAGCATGGCCCTGATCCCATCCATCACCGTGCAAAAAAACCGCTCCCGCATCCAGATGGCCAGCTTCAGCTGCGTCTCAGACAGCAGGGGTTCATCGTCCAGCACCTCCAAAACAGCCTTCAGACGCTTATCCGTCCTGCCGCCCAGCGCCAGGACGATGCCCTCTCTGGGACGGCTCCCGCCAAAGGGAACGGCCACCCGCACACCGGGGCAAACGCGCTCCGCCATGGTCTCCGGCACGGCATAGGTATACGGCCGGTCCACCCAGTAGGTCACATCCGCGACCGCAATTTGTGCTGTCTTTATATCCGCCAATGCTGACTCCTTGTTCTGGAAAAGCGGGGCAGCGCCCGCTTTTCCATCTTGTTCACTGTTCGTCCTCAGGGACGGGCGCGTCCACAGCCGCCGGCGCGGCGCTTACTCCGTCATCGCCGGTGTTTATGGTGAGCTTGCCGGTATAGACCTCGTCAATGGCGGCAGATACCGCCTTTTTCGTCAAAGGCTCGCCGTTCTTCTCCGCCTCGGCGGAAATGCTGCGGGCCCGCTTGGCCACCAGATTTACAAGGGCATAACGGCTGCCGACCTTATTGACAAGGTCTGCAACGGGAGGATAGAGCATCATAACAAGTAATCTCCTTCTTGAATGGTTTTCAGTCTGTTTTTGCTGCGGCAGAGCTCGGCGGTGATGATCGCGTCGAGTTCCCCGGCGGCTGTATCCTGGTCGTCGTTCACGACGATGTAGGCATAATTGTGAAGCTGGGAAAACTCCCGATGGGCCGTCTCGAGCCGGTCCTGTATCTTCTCCTCAGAATCTGTGCCCCGCAGGCGCAGGCGGCGTTCCAGCTCCCGCAAGCTGGGCGGGCAGAGAAAAATACTCACTGCGTCGGGGCGGTGTGTTATCACCTGGGCGGCACCCTGGACCTCGATATCCAGCAGAACGTTGTATCCGGCATTCAGGCTCTCGTCCACCGGCCCTGCCGGCGTTCCGTAGCAGTTGCCCACATATTCCGCGTGCTCCAAAAAAGCGTCCTGCTCCACCATACGGGCAAATTCTTCGCGGGTGCGGAAGAAATAATCTCTTCCATCCTCCTCGCCGGGACGCGGGGCCCGGGTCGTCGCCGACACGGAAAAGCGGATGTCGCCGCGCCGCTTCATCAGCCTGGAGATCACAGTGCTCTTCCCCGCGCCGGAGGGGCCGGACAGAATGATGAGAAGTCCCTTTTGGTTTTTCATGGTCCATCGCCTCCTGCCGCCTCTTCCACGCGCTGAGAGATGCCCTCCGGCTCCAGCGGGCACAAGATCACATGGCCGCTGTCCATGATAAGGACCGTCCTGGTCTTCCGGCCATAGGTGGCGTCGATAAGCCGGCCATCATCCTTTCCCTGGGCTACGATGCGCTTGATGGGATTGGACTCCGGATCTACCGCCGCTATGATGCGCTCCGGGGAAACGAAGCTGCCAAATCCAATGCTGATGAGCTTCACCGACCGCGCCCCCTCACTCTATGTTCTGTATCTGCTCGCGGATCTTCTCCAGTTCCGCCTTCATATCGATCACTGTGCGGGCAATGGAGCTGTCGGCACACTTGGAACCAGTGGTGTTGGCCTCCCGATTCATCTCCTGCACCAGAAAGTCCAGCTTCCGGCCCACGGGGGAGCCGCCCTCCAGCAAAAGACGGAACTGGGCGATGTGACTTTTCAGCCGTACCATCTCCTCATCCACGGCGACCTTATCTGCATAGATAGCCGCCTCCTGAAGGATACGGCTCTCGTCGACCGCTGCGTCCGCAAGGACTTCCTTCATCCGGGACAGCAGCTTTTCCCGGTACTCCGCCACCGTTTCAGGGGAGCGGCGGACCACTTCGGCCACCATGGCCTCGATATTGTCCAGCTTCCCGGCCACGTCCTCGTACAGCTTATTCCCCTCCCGGGTACGCATGGCGTCGAACTCCGTCAGCGCCTGGGATAAAACCGCCGTGATAGCCCGGGTCAGGACGCCCCGGTCGGCGTCTGTTTTATCGGCGGACAGCACCTCCGGGAGGCGCACCAGATTGAAAGCCGTGACCTCACCGGAAATGCCGTATTTATCCGCTGTGCTCTGCACGGCCTTCAGATATGCCTCCGCCAGGTTGTCGTTCACTCTGATGACGGCCTCCTCGGCCGCAGAGGTATCCACCGCGATGAACACATCCACCTTTCCCCGGCTGATGCTGCCCGCCACGGCCGAGCGGACGGCCTCCTCGGCAAACAGGCAGCTCTTAGGCAGCCGGACAGACACATCCAGATAGCGGTTGTTCACGCTTTTCAACTCTGCCGTTACGGCGATGGATTCGACCTCCCCTTTTGACCCGCCATAGCCGGTCATGCTTTTTATCATGGGAAATACCTCGCAATTTTCTCAATGTATATGTTTATAAGCAGTGAAAAGCACCTGTCATACAGCCAGAACACGACCGCGCCCATGGGATAGAGAAGATACCACGCTATCTCCCGGCCGTTGAAGGAAAAAAGCGCTCTGGCCAGCATCCAGTATGCAATGAAGACTGCGGTATACAGCGCGAACTTGCACACCCACTCGGCCACATGACTTTTCGGACGCTCAAACAGGCTCTTGGCGATGGGATAGTAACCAAAAAAGGCGGCGTAGAGGACCGTCCCCGTGCCGGGCAAGAGCAAAAAGCCAAGCGCCGCCGTGAGGCAGAATACGCCGGCCGCCCAGCTCCAGCCATACATCATCAGCGCCATGCACACGGGAAGACTTGCCGCCGCAGCCAGGGCGATGCGGCCCGCTGGCAGCGCGGATGCCAGCACCAAAAACACCACCCCTACAGCCGTCAGGACGGCCAGTCGGGCCACGCGCTTTGCTCCGCTGCCCATCTCAGCAGCAGGGGATCAGGTCCCCGCCCATCATCTCGCAGCAGCAGTCCGCGCAGATCAGATTGCTGCACAGATTGCAGGCGGCGTCCGAACCCGTCCTATTCATCCCGGCAGGCCTGTAATAGGCTTGTCCGCCCTGATTCATATACTGCAGGGCGTTTCTGTATTCCACGTTTCCCGGGTCCATAGTGGCGGCGGTACGGAAATACCGTCCCGCCTCGTCCATCCAGCCCTTGCGCCAGTATACGCTGCCCATGAGATAGTTCCACTCGGCGTCGTGGGTAGTGATGCTGTTGAGCATCGCCTCCGCCTGGGCCAGGTTGTTGGCGTTTATCAGCTGGCGTATCTGGGCATACCGGGCGTTCGCGCCTGCATACTGCCGCTGACCGCCGCTCTGTCCCTGAGCGCCGCCGTAGCCGTAAGAATAGCTGCCGGCGGAACCGCCCTGCTCCCGGCTTTTGGTGATAGCATCATACGCCTCGTTGATCTCCTTCATCTTCTCCGAGGCGAGGTCCGCCAGAGGGTTATCGTGATAGTTATCGGGATGGTACTTTCTGGCCAGGTCCCGATAGGCCTTTTTGACCTCATCGTCGCTGGCGGATGGGGACACGCCCAATACGCTGTAAGGATCGTTCATGCGTTTCTCCGTTCTCTGTGTAATCTGCCTGCCGGCTTCCACTTTCCCTCAAACACCGCCTGTGTCGCGGCGGGAAGGCCCAAATATATGATATTGGAGACGATGCCGGAATAGGGACTCTCCTTCAAAAGAGCATAGGCTGCCAAAATTGCGTTATGGGAATGCTGCATGCTCAGCCGCAGGGTCTGCTCATCTTCTTCCGACAGCTTTCCCTCCGCCAGACGGAAGCGGTAACGCAGGGGATTGTAATCACCCGACCGCTCATCCTCCGCCAGATCGTCCACGGCGTCCAGAATGTATATGATGCGGCCCAGGTGATAGAACAGCTCGCCAAGGATGCGTCTGCGCTCATCGGACGGCTCGCTGTCCGCTATGGCGCGCAGGATGAGGGCGAATTTGTCCGCTGTCTCATCGATGCTGGAGCATTTGGCCTCCTCCAGGCAGTCCAGTGCCTGAAGATTGCGCCGCACTGCTCCGGCAAAATCGGGCTGGCGGGAGGCCGCCCTCCGGTAGGCCCCGCTCAGGACGGCGCAGGCGAGCCTATATCCAAGGGAGGCGGGAAAACGCTTATCCGCCGCCCCGTCCCGGAGCTTCCACCAGGCAAGGATGACCGACTGATCCGCCGCTGTCTCCAGTCCTGCACAGGATACAAGACATGCGGTCCGCCGGGCCGGATGGGCCGGACAGCGCCGTGGACATGTGTCCGCCGCTTCATCCCAAGACAAAAGCATAGCCAGGAACGTGAAGTCATAATTCACCAAAAACCGGCCCCAAAATCCGTACCGCCGGGCCAGCTCATGGCAGAGCCCGCAGTACACACCGCGAAACAGCTCGTACTCCGATACCTTCAACTCGCCCTTGACGGGGCGCACATAGCCGTACATCAGCGGCTGTACCTGACAACGCGGTAATCGACCTTCTTATGGCGGTTTCCCAAAAGCACCGCCGCAGCCGCTCCCAGGGTCAGACCTACGCCGCTGGCGGCAATACACATATCCTGGCCAAACCGGAGCAGCGCGCCTACCAAGTAGCCCGCAAACAGCGTCAGCACCGGGAGGAAATACACCAGCAACGCCATCTTCATGATGACGGACGTCTCGCCCTCCAGCACCACGCGCTCGCCCGGCTGAGCGAAGATGGTGTTCTGCGCTTCCACCAGAATGCGTTTTCCGTAGACGCACTCTCCGCAGCCGGAGCAGTGACCGCACGCGGTCTGCCGGTCCACGGCGACCTCCGCCATCCCCTTATCCAGCAGCCTTGTTATCACGCCTGTCTGGGTCATTGCTCCGCCTCCAGCCTCACGAACAGCGTATAATCGCCTACAGCGCCCGCGGCATCATATCCATCTACATATACGGTTGCTGGAACTCGGACCGAGGTCGTCCCTTCCGTTACCGCTACATCCGCCAGATCCGCCACGACCCGGATATTATTTTGCGAGACCTGGGGCAGCACATCCTCCGGGGCCCGGACGGTGATAAACTTGGACTGCTCCATTATGGTTGCGGTATAGCCCTCCGGAAGGTTGATGTAATTCAGATTGCTCACGGTGAAGTACGCGGTCTCCAGGCCCATGAACGTCAGCGACACCGTCGCCGTCGTCTCTCCGGAAAGGCACTCCACGCCATTGGGCAGGATGATCGTGTAATCCGTAGCCGGGAAGGATTCATAATCCGAAAGGTCGATCGTGGCGACGGAAATACTGTTCAGTCCGTCCAGCGCGGCCGCGTCGCCGGCCACCGTGATCGTACTGGGATATATCTCCTTGATGACATTTTCACTAGCCGCGCCGCCGCCGTATATGAGCGTGACGTCCAAGGCCACTTCCTTGATCGTGCTGACGGGCACGGCGACGGAGACCGACTCCGCATCCATCTGGATATCGTCAAATGTCAGTTCTTCCCCATCCGCGTCCAGAAGAACAAAGTTGGCCGCCGTGGTAAAGCCGGATCGCACCTCGTCTCTGTCCACCGTCACACGGGCCGTGGCGATCTGCTCCAGCTCCTCCTCCGGGCCGATCACCGTCAGATTGGCCGGATCGAATGTCATCTCAGACGTATCCACCATGTATCCTTCCGCTGTGGTCCCGGTAAAGCTGCCGCTGAAATCAACGACCTTTGTGGCGAGCTTGCTGATCTGCAGGCCGATGGTCTGGGGCGACTGCCGCACGACCTGGATGTTGGTGCTGTTGACGCTGCTGGGATAAGACAGCGTATAGGACATGGTGCGGTATCCCGCCTTGGTCACGTTCGACAGGTTCACCACCGCCCGCAGGTCCTCGCTGGAGATGCGCAGGAGATCCCGGCGGCTGCCGCTCAAGGTGACGTTCACGGTCGCGGCATCCTGATCAGATACGACCAGGCTCAAGGAATCGCGCATATTGTCCTGGCCTGTGAAGGAGACCTCGACGCCGTAAAACGTGCGCGTCTCCTCCGAGGCATAGTTGGATGTATAGTATACCCATATAAGCAGCGCCACACACAGGCTCAGCACGGCCCAGAATATACGGCTGTTCTTGAGCTTAGCGAGTCCGTTCGTTCCGGTCTTGTTCTGCATTCCCGTTCCCCTTTATGCCTTTCAGGCGGTCGCGCCAGCTCACGCGGCCAGATTCCTCCGCCGGGAGAAGCTCCCGGCGCAAAAGCGCCTCAAAGGTGTCCGCCGACAGATGGCGCTTCAAAAGGCCGTCCACGGCGACACTGATGCCGCCCGTCTCCTCCGATACGATAATCACCACCGCGTCAGATTGCTCGCTCATGCCGATACCGGCCCGGTGCCGCATACCCAGGTCACGGCTGAGGCTGGCGCTGGAGGACAGAGGCAACATACATCCCGCCGCGGCGATACGTCCTTCCGTGATGATGACCGCGCCGTCATGCAGGGGCGATTTATCATAAAAAATATTCTTCAACAGTTCCGACGAGACCACCGCATCCAATGTGGTGCCGGACGCCCGCTGCTCATTGAGGCGGTTCTGCCGCTCAAATACAATCAGCGCACCAGTTCGGTTCCTCGCCATGTCCTCACAGGCATAGACAGTCTGTGCGATGACCCGGTCCAGCGCCTGTCCGCCGAGCTCCTGACTGAAAAAAGCGAAAAAGCGGTAGGAGCCTACCCGCTCCAGCGCCCGGCGTATCTCCGGCTGAAACAGCACAATCACCGCCAAAATCCCTATCTCAAATACCTGTCGGAGGATGAAGCTCGTCACCGTCAGACGCAGGACCGTTGAAAGCCACATGGCCGCGATCAAAAGCAGTATCCCCATAGCGACCCGCGAGGAATTGGTCCGCCGGAGAAATGTGATAACGGCATAGATCGCCACAGCCACCAGCAGAATGTCCAGCACATCTGTCAATCCCATGGAGGTTATCATCTTGATGCCGTCGCTCAGATTGCTCGCAATATTACCCATAATCCGCACCATTTTGAGATCAAAAATATTCCACGTCAATTTATTATTATATAACATATATGCGCTGTTGGCAAGAAAATTTCCCAACTCCAACCTCGCCCATGACCGAATAAATGCCGGCGCCATGGCCAGTTATTCCGCCATGGCGCCCCATCCTGTATACCCGTTTCAGCCTGCAATGGCCAGCACCTCGTCTGCGGCCAGCAACACTTCCTTTAAGGTGTTGAACGGCGAAAAGCTGAAACGCACCGTTCCCTGCCCGATGGTCCCGGCAGTTTTGTGCGCCAGAGGCGCGCAGTGCAGTCCCGCCCGGACAGCGATGCCCCTCTTTCCCAGGCGTTCCGCCGCCTCCTCGCAATCCAGCCCCTCTATCTGCACAGAGAGCACCCCCGCCTGGAGCCGGGGATCGGATGATCTGAACTGACGTATCCGACCGGATGCCGACAGCTTTTTGGAAAATGCTTCCATTAGCTCTTCCTCATGGGCCAGGACCCATGCCGGCGTCCGCCGGTGCAGCCAGCGCACGCCCTCCAACAGCCCCGCGATGCCAGGCACGTTATGGGTGCCGGCCTCCAGCCGGTCAGGCAAAAAGTCCGGCATGGCGGCTTCCTCGCTCACCGAGCCGGTACCCCCATAGATGAGCGGCCGCGCCTTATCCATATCCATCCCGCACAAAAGCACGCCGGTTCCCTGGGGTCCCATGAGTCCTTTATGCCCCGGCATAGCCGCGAAAGCGCAACCCAAAGCGTCGAAATCCAGGCCCACGCATCCCGCCGCCTGGGCGGCGTCTATGATAAGGGGGACCTTATAGGACCGGCACAGGGCGGCGACATCCTGTATGGGCAGTATATAACCAAATACGTTCGACACCTGGCAGCACACGGCGGCCTTGGCCCCGGGCAGCGCACGCCGGAACGCCTCGACGGCCGCCCGGGGCTCATAAAGCGGCGAGGACGCCACGCGGATGTCCGCGCCCATGGCCCACAGCGGCCGCCAGACGGCGTTGTGCTCGTATCCGGATATGACCACGGTATCTCCCGGCTGTACCAGAGCGTGGATAGCCGTATTCAGCCCCTGTGTAGCGCTGCCTGTGAATATCACCCGCTCCGGTGCGGATACGCAGAACAGGTCCGCCAGGGCCATTCGGCAGTCCAGTACCGTATCAGCCGCCAGCATGGCGCTCTCATAGGCCCCGCGGCCGGGACTTGACATGGTGCGCATGGCCTCGGACACGGCATAGCGGACAGAGGCGGGCTTTTGCAGGCTGGTGGCTGCACAGTCAAGATAGATCATCGTTCACCTCCAACGTTCCGTCCGCTCTTCTCAATATCACCCGCTCCGGCGCAAGACCGGCGGCGGTCAATATATTTACCGCCCTGTCTATATGCCGGGCGGCAACGATCACGCAATAAGAGCAGCCTCGCGGGCTGGCGGCCTTAGGCAGACGGGACACGGTTCCCGTTATGCCCGCCCGTTCCAGGACCCGCGCTGACCGCTGGGCATAGGTTAGGCTTCGGCATGTCAGCAAATAGTGCATAAAAAATCCTCCCGCGAATGGTTACAGGCCATTGTATGCGGGAGTACTTTTCTTTTGTTAATCAGCCGGTCAGGCCAGCAGCACCACCGCATGGCAGCTCATGCCCTCGCCGCTTCCGGTAAAGCCCATGTGCTCCTCGGTGGTAGCCTTCACACTGACAGCGGACAGGTTGATTCCCAGATCGTCGGCGATGTTCCGGCGCATCATGGGGAGATAGGGCGCGATCTTCGGCCGCTGGGCGATGAGGGTCACATCGCAGTTCTCCACCCGGTAGCCTGCAGCCGCCGCCGTCCGAACCGCATCCCGGAGGATCACGCGGCTGTCGATGCCCTCCGTAGCCGGATCGCTGTCCGGGTACAAATGGCCTATGTCCCCCAGCGCGGCGGCGCCCAAAATGGCGTCCGCCAGGGCATGGAGCAGCACATCCGCGTCGGAATGACCCTCGAGGCCCTTTTCAAAGGGTATCTCTACCCCGCCCAGGATCAGGCGGCGCCCCTCCCTCAGCCGGTGAGCGTCGTATCCGTGTCCTATCCTCATATTCCGCCCCTCCCCGCCAAAATGAGCTCCGCTAGGCACAGGTCCTGGCGTGTGGTGATTTTTATATTCTCCTCGCTGCCGGCGGAAAGGTATATCCTTCCGCCGATGCGCTCCACCGCCAGGCAGTCATCGGTGATCTCCGGGGCGTTTTCCGCCGCGTCTTTCAGCGCGGCCCGTATCAGATCCGCCTGGAAGCATTGGGGCGTCTGCACAGCAAACAGCGCCGACCGGTCCGGCGTACCGGTCACAACGCCGTCTTTGGCCGTTTTGATCGTGTCCCGCACCGGGATAGCCGGCGCGGCGGCGGTGTGGCGATGGGCCGTCCACAGTGCCCCCCGGATGACCTCATCCGTCACAAGGGGCCGCGCGCCGTCATGGATGGCGATGAGCTCCGCGTACTCCGATACGGCCATGACACCGGCAAGGCAGGACTTTGCCCTGGTATCTCCGCCCGGAACGATTTTGGACAGCTTAGCGATATGATGCCGGCGGCAAAGCTCCGCGGCAGACTCCATGGCATCCGGCCTGGCGACAAGCACGATTTCCCGTATGACCGCCGCGCTCTCAAAGGCCCGGAGCGCATGAGCCAGCACCGGCATCCCCCCAAGGTCCGCCGTCAGCTTATCGCCGCCGAACCGGGTGCCGGAGCCACCGGCCACTAGCACCGCCGAGGCATAGGGCAGGCGCATCGTTTTCAGTTTGTCGCCAACATCGCTCATGACCGCTCCTCAAACATATCCGCTGGATTTGTCCCATATAGTATAGCAGTTTCCCCGCGCCCCGGGGCACAGGTCCACCGTTATTATACCCGTTCCCAGGGGTTTGCGCAAGGGCGCGGGCATTTTGTTTGGAGGGTAAGCACTTGCTGAGGGACAAAAAACTGGCTGTCAACACCGCGCTTCTCACCGCCTCCGGCCTGGCCATGCGGTTTGTGGGCATGATATGGCAGGTCTGGCTGGTGGGACGCATTGGCGAGGCCGGTACAGGCTTGTTTCAGCTTGTGATGAGCGTAAACACCCTGGCCGTCACGGTGGCCATATCGGGGATCCGCTACACCACCACCCGCCTTGTATCGGAGGAGGCGGGGCTCAAGCGGCCCCATGGCGCGGCTCAGGCCCTGAGCAATTGTATGGCCTACGGTCTATTTTTCGGTCTGGCATCGGGACTTATCCTCATGCTGACGGCGGAGCCCCTGGGCTTTCTTTGGCTGGAGGATGCCCGCACCGTACGGCCCCTTCTGCTTTTGTCCCTGACCATGCCCATGACGGGCATAGACTCGGTCATGCACGGCTATTTTACCGCTGTGGGCCGGGTATGGAAAAGCGTCGTTGTATCCGTCGTCCAGCAGCTCGTGACCATAGGCGTGACCATGTGTTTGCTTCTGGCGGTCCCATCGGGCAATCTGGAGCAGTCCTGTCTGGCCATCGCCTGCGGCTCGCTGCTGGGCGAGACCTTCGGGCTGTTGTCGCTGGCGGCGGCCTATATCACCGACCGCCGGCTTCATGGTATACGTCGGACCGGGGACAGCCCCGCCCTGGCGGGAATGACAAACCGGATGCTGGCCATTGCGCTGCCTCTGGCGGCGACGTCCTATGCCCGCAGCGGACTTTCCACCCTCCAGCATCTGCTGGTGCCCCGGGGCCTGCGGGCCTCCGGTTTGACGGCCGATTCTGCTCTGGCGGGATATGGTATCATCCAGGGCATGGCCCTGCCTGTGGTCCTGTTCCCCTCCTGCCTGATGATGGCCGTTGCGGAGCTGATCGTGCCAAAGCTCACGGAAAAGCAGATACAGGGCAAGCTGAAAAGCATACGGCTCGTGACCCAGGACGTGATCTTCAAGGGATTGATCTTTTCCGTCATCGCCGCCAGCCTGCTCCTGGCGCTGGGCGACAGTCTGGGACTGGCCCTTTACAGCTCCACCGACGCGGGAAAATACATACGGATATTCTCTCTCATCGTGCCGGTGATGTACCTGGACATGGTGACAGACGGCTGTCTGCGGGGGCTGGGAGAGATGATGTTCTGTATGTATGTGAACATCGCGGACGTGGGCCTCTCCGCCGTACTCGTATGGCTTTTGCTGCCCGGCTGGGGTCTGTCGGCCTACATCTTCATCATCTGCTTCACGGAGATATTCAACTTTGTTCTGAGTATGTGGCGGCTGAAAAAGGTCTCCGGCTTTCAAATGCCCTGGCGGCGGACAGCTGTGGTCGTCCTATGGGCCGCTCTGGCAGGTATCGCCGCATGGCTCCTGAACGGCGCAATAAGCGCCGGGAATACTGTCCCGGCGCTTATCATTTCAGGTATAGTCGGCTTGGTCCTCTACGGACTGGGCATCGCTCACGCCTGAGGCGGGAGCAGAGCGACCAGCATCTTGGTGACGCCGCAGCCATTGTTGATGATGCTCTTGGGGGTGCCGCCGCTGCAGTGGAAGCAGTCTCCCGCGAACAGAGTGGTCTCCTGATCCTCGGTCTTCAGGGTCATCTGGCCCTCAACGATGTAATAGATGCTCTCCAGAGGGTTGGCGCCATACTCGCAGCCGCCGCCGGGATAGAAGTGGCTCAGACCAAGGATCATCTTGGTGGCTTTGTCGTCATCCTTGCACTCACCGGCATCGCACAGACGGGTGGTGACGACGCCGAAATGACCGGGGGCCTCGTAGGTGTAGGCTTCCGCAGCTCTGTGGATCTTATAAGCCATGGTAAAAATCTCCTTTGAAATAGATTTGATGGCATTATTTTAGCACATTGCCGGGAAAATGCAAGTGGGCATTGATATATCCCGGCAATTTGGCGTTCCGGCGAAAGGCCGAGAAATGCCGGCGGCGGGAAATCCCGCCGCCGGTAACTATGTCGGGGCTTACTTATTCTGCAGATAGGCAACGATGCCTGCCGCGCCGACCTTGCCCGCGCCCATGGCCTTGATGACCGTGGCCGCGCCGGTCACGGCGTCGCCGCCGGCGAACACGCCGGCCCGGCTGGTAGCGCCGGTGGCCTCATCCGCCACGATACCGCCCTTTTTGGTGGCCTCCAGGCCGGGGGTGGTGGACAGGATCAGGGGGTTCGGGCTGGTGCCGATGGCGATGATGACGGAGTCCACGTCAATGACGTGCTCGCTGCCGGGCACCTCCACGGGGCGGCGGCGGCCGGAAGCGTCTGGCTCGCCCAGTTCCATCCTGACGACCTTGATGCCGGTCACATGACCATCCTCATCGCCAACGATCTCCACAGGGTTGTTGAGAAGGTTGAAGATAATCTCCTCGGCAATGGCGTGCTCCACCTCTTCCTTACGGGCAGGGAGCTCCTCCATGGAGCGGCGGTAGATGACATATACCTCCTCTGCACCCAAGCGTTTGGCGGTGCGGGCCGCATCCATGGCCACATTGCCGCCGCCCACGATGGCGACGCGCTTGCCGATGCGGATGGGCGTGTCGTATTCGGGCAGATAGGCCTTCATCAGGTTGGAGCGGGTCAGGATCTCGTTGGCAGAGAACACGCCCAGCAGGTTCTCGCCGGGGATCTTCAAAAATTGTGGCAGGCCTGCGCCGGATCCTACGAAAACGGCCTCATATCCCTCCTCGAACAGCTCATCGATGCTCTCGGCCCGGCCGATAACGGCGTCGGTGACGATCTTCACGCCGAAATGTTCCAGTTTGGCGATTTCCTTGGCCACGATGGCCTTGGGCAGACGGAACTCGGGGATGCCGTACACCAGCACGCCGCCGGGCTTATGGAACGCCTCAAAGATGGTGACCTCGTAACCCTTCCGGGCCAAGTCGCCGGCACAGGTCAGGCTGGCCGGGCCAGAGCCTACGATGGCCACCTTATGGCCGTTAGACTCGGGGACCTCGGGCGCGCCCTCGGCGTGGCCGTGCTCCATGTGGTAGTCCGCCACGAACCGCTCCAGGCGGCCGATGCCCACAGGCTCGCCCTTGATGCCGCGGACGCAAACGCCCTCGCACTGGGTCTCCTGGGGGCAGACGCGGCCACAGACGGCGGGCAGGCTGTTGGTAGAGGTGATGACCTTATAGGCACCGTCAAAGTCGCCCTCAGCCACCTTGGCGATGAACTCGGGGATGCGGACGGAAACAGGGCAGCCGCTCATGCAGGCGGGACGCTTGCAGTTCAGGCAGCGCTTGGCCTCGTCAATGGCCATCTCGGCGGTATAGCCAAGAGCCACTTCCTCAAAATTCTTGTTCCGGACCAGAGGCTCCTGCTCAGGCATCGGATTTTTGTCCATACGCATATTAGCCATGCTCTCTCACACCTCCCGTGATGCGGCAAATATGATCCATAGCCGCTTTCTCATCCTCCGCGTAATAGACGGCGCGCTTCAAAATGCCGTCCCAGTCCACCAGATGGCCGTCGAACTCAGGCCCGTCCACACAGGCGAACTTGGTCTCGCCGCCGACAGTCAGACGGCAGGCCCCGCACATGCCGGTGCCGTCCAGCATAATGGGGTTCATGGACACGATGGTCTTTACGCCGTACTCCTTGGTGGCGTCGCACACCCGCTGCATCATACGGGTGGGGCCGACGCACATGACCTCGTCATACTGATTGCCCTCGTCCAGCAGGGCCTTCATCTTGGTGACGTTGAAGCCGGCCTCGCCATAGGAGCCGTCGTCGGTGGTTATGTACAAATTAGAGACGCCGGCGCGCATCTCGTCCTCCAGGATAACGATATCCTTGGAGCGGAAGCCTGCCACCATATCCACCTCGATGCCCCGGTCATGCATGCCCTTGGCAACGGGATAGGCGATGGCGTTGCCCACGCCGCCGCCGACCACGCACACGCGCTTGAGTCCCTCCATATTGGTGGGACGGCCCAGCGGGCCTACAAAGTCAGCGATAGAATCACCGGCCTCCATCTTGTTGAGCATCTGGGTGGTCTGCCCCACTGGCTGCACCATGATGGTGACGGTTCCCTTTTCCCTGTCCGCCGCCGCGATGGTGACGGGCACACGTTCGCCATATTCATCCAGCCGGAAAATGATGAACTGACCGGGCGCGGCCTTCCGGGCGACCAGCGGGGCCTCGATGACGAACTCCACGACGGTCTTCGCTGCGTTCAGAGGCCGCTTACTGACAATTTTGAACATATCTATCCCCCTCGTAAAAGTTTGCGATGGTTTGTTAGTAAAAAATATTATAACAGTTACTTCATGGTTTGTGAAGTGAAGTTTTCACTTTAACGATATTGTCTATTTTAACACAGACAGGGCCTTGACGACCTCCTCGAAGCCCATGGCGCGGCTAGCTTTCACCAAAACAGCGTCGCCTCCCCGTATGAGCGCCGGCAGCGCCTTTATGAGCGCGTCCCGCCGTGAAAACCACAGGGCGTCCCTTCCCGCCCCGGCGGCAATGGGCCCGCTCTCCGGACCGCAGGCGACAACGACCGATCCAAGCCCGGCCGCGTAAGCGCCAACTTCCCGGTGCAGAGCCGGGCTGTTCTCACCCAGCTCCCGCATATCCCCTAAAACAGCCACGTGCCGGCCGGGCAAAGCCGCCAGGCTGTCCAACGCGCTTTTCACACTGGTGGGGTTGGCGTTATAGCAGTCATCCAATATGGTGATATACCCGGTGTCCAGCACCCTGCCCCGGCTTCCCACGGTCTCATAGGCGGCCACGCCCCGGGCGATCTGCTCATCGGTCAGCCCCAGTTCCAGCCCCACGGCGGCGCCCATGAGAGCGGCATAGATCATATGGTTCCCAAAGGCGGGTATGCGCACGGGGATATGCCGCCGTCCCGCCACAATGGTGCACTTCATGCCGTTCAGGCCGTCCGCCGCAGCATCCACCGCCCGGACGGTGCAATTTTTCCCCGTTCCGAAAAGGACGGTCCTGCGCCCAAAAGCATGCTCCTTGAGCAGCGCGTCATCCCCATTTGCGATCACGACGCCGTTATCCGGCATCCCGCCGATCATTTCACCCTTGGCCCGCAAAACGCCGGGACGGTCGCCCAAAAATTCCAAATGGGCGTCGCCGATGACCGTGAATACGCCGATCTGGGGGCGAACCATCCGGGTCAGCCTTGTCATCTCTCCAAAACCGGAGATGCCCATCTCCACCACCGCCGCCTCATGATTCTCCCGCAGACGGAACAATGTCAGGGGCACGCCAAGCTCATTGTTGAAGTTCTTCTCTGTTTTCAGCGTGTCGAACCGTGCGGAGAGTACCGCCGCGATCATCTCCTTGGCTGTGGTCTTTCCCACCGAGCCCGTCACGCCTACCACCGGGATATCAAACTGCCCACGGTACCAGGCCGCGACCTGCTGCAGAGCCGCCGGGGTATCGGGCACCTTGATCTGGGGAACAGCGGCGTCCGTAAACCGCTGGCAGAGGACGCAGGCCGCGCCCTTATCCGCCGCCTGGGCAATAAAATCATGTCCGTCCACGCGGGAGCCGGGAATAGCGGCAAACAGGCAGCCCGGCCCGATCGTCCGGCTGTCCGTTGTGATGGAAACAAGCTCCTCCGCCGGCAGAGGCCCGCCGGCCGTCCCGCCGGTGACCTTCTGTATGATATCTGGCGTCAAATGCTTCATGACAGATACTTTTTCATAGAGACGTCGATGAGCCGCTGGCATAATGCGCCGTAATCCAGACCCATGGCCCGGCCCATCCGGGGAATGAGACTGGTTGGCGTCATGCCCGGCAGGGTATTGGCCTCCAGACAGTAGAAGACGCCCGCGCCGTCCATGATGAAATCCACCCGCCCATAGGCCTCAAGACACAGCGTTTTATACACCTTCTCCGCCAGAGCCTGGATGGCGGCCGTCTCCTCGACCGTGATAGGGGCGGGACAGGGCTCATCCGTCATGCCTGGCTGATACTTATTTTTATAGTCGTAAAAACCCGTGCGGGGGATGATCTCCGTAACAGGCATGGCCTTGCCGTCCAGGACGCCCACCGTCAACTCCCGGCCGGAGATATACCGCTCCGCCACGACGCTGTCCTCGTAGCGGAAGGCCAGCTCCAGGGCCGCGCTGTACTGCTCCCTGCTGCCGACGATGGTCGTCCCCACGCTGCTGCCGCCGGAGCAGGGCTTGACGACGCAGGGGAACCCCGGGTCCTGATAGGGCTCCTGCCCCCGGCGGACAGTGATGCCCTCCGGCACCGGAATGCCCGCCTGACCAAGCAGGGCTTTTGTGAGGCTCTTGTTCATGGCCAAGGCGCTGCCCAGGTAGCCGCTGCCGGTGTAGCGCACGCCGGTAATGTCAAAATACGCCTGGAGCTTCCCATTTTCCCCTTCCTCTCCGTGGAGAGCCAGGAATACGATGTCCGCCGCCCTGCATATATCAAGCACATGGGGACCAACCAGCCCCTGACCGGGCCGCATGGCCCGCACCGCCGCCAGATCGGGCGCGTCCTCCTTGACGGCAAAACCGTCGTCACTCTCCGTCCGGGTAAACACATCCGCCGGAGAGGCAAATTCATCCGCATGTCCCAGGAAGAGGTCCAAAAGCGCCACCTGGTGCCCGAGGCCGCGCAGCGCTCTGGCGATCCCCGCGCCGCCGGACAGCGACACATCCCGTTCGTTTGAAAGGCCGCCGCACAAAACCGCAATCCTCATTCCAGCCACCTCTTTTATCCTGCGGACACGCCGCAAGATAGGATATATTCATGATATTTTAATATATTAGCATATTCAGCAGATTATCGCAATGATATTGTGCTTTTCTCAAAAATATGTTAATATGTTAAAGACAATAGAACAATAGACGGAAAGAAGAAAAAGGACAACATCACCATGCCATACATTGTCATCGACCTGGAGTGGAACCAGGCCATGAGCGCAAAATCTTCCGTATTCAACCATCTGCCCATCCATCTGCGGGGAGAGATCATCCAGATCGGCGCCGTGAAGCTGGATGATAATTTCGCCCCCTGCGAGGAATTCCAGCGGGATGTGAGTCCCGTCTGGTTCAAAAAGATGCACTTCAAGGTCAAGAAGCTCACCGGCTTTGACAACGCAAGACTGGCCCACGGTCTTCCCTTCCCGGAGGCCATGAAGCAGTTTTGGGACTGGTGCGGCCCGGACTGCACCTTCATGACGTGGGGCTATGACGACAGCGGTATTATGGAGCAAAACTGCATCATCCACGATCTGGACATCGACTGGATGGGCAATTGGATAAACCTCCAGGTCATCTTCAATATGCAGACCGACGGCGAGCGGAACCAGAAATCCCTGGAGACCGCCATGGAGCACTTCGGCATCCGGCAGACCCGGGTGGCCCATGACGCGTTGGGCGACGCATATAACACAGCGCTGGTGTGCTCACACCTTGACCTGGCGGCGGGTATCGAAAGCTATAATAGTGTCATCAACCAGCTCACCCGCCATACCCACGGCGGCAGCCAGCAGGGACCGGAGCCTTTAGAGCACACCGTCTCCCCCGCCTACCATAGCCGTGACGAGCTCTGGGAGGCCGTACGGAGTTCCCAGGCCGTATGCCCCGTCTGCGGAAAAACGTTAAGGCGCAGCCGCTGGGTCAGTCAGGGCGATCACCGCTACATGGCCCTGGCCACATGCGACGAGCATGGTCCATACCTGTGCCGCATCCGTATACGACATGACGACATCGGTATGTGGATGGCCAACCGTCTGCTGTACCGGGCGGATGAGGACATGGTCAACAGCTTTAATGCGCGTCTGGCCAACCCATGCCGGCGGCGCAGGCGGAAAAAGTCCGTGTAGCCTTTACAAACGCACAAGCGCAGCCCAGACCGATGTCGGTCTGGGCTGCGTCATTTAACATATAACATATCACGCTCTGGGATGGGCCTTATTGTAGACGTCCTTGAGCTGCTTTTTGACGAGCTGGGAATAGATCTGGGTGGAACTGATATCCGCATGGCCCAGCATTTCCTGGATAGAGCGGAGGTCCGCGCCGTTTTCCAGCAGATGGGTGGCGAAGCTGTGGCGCAGGGTATGGGGTGTGATATCCTTTTGGATGCCCGCTTTCTGCTGGTAGCTCTTGACGATCTTCCAAAAGCCCTGACGGCTCATCCGCTCCCCGCTGACATTCACGAACAGCGCCCTCTCGCTGGGTACCGCGATCATATCGGGGCGTATGAATTCGATGTAATCCTTCAGCGCCTTGATCGCCGTAGCGTACAGCGGGATGGCCCGCACCTTGTCCCGTCCCCGGCAGTTGATGATGCCAGCGGACAGATTCACGTCCGTCACGTCCAGGCCGATGAGTTCGCTGACCCGGATGCCCGTGGCGTAGAGCAGCTCCAGCATCGCCCGGTCACGGTATCCCTTCCGGTCGGTGCATACCGGCTGCGCCAGCAGAAGCTCCACCTCCTGGGAGGTGAGCACCTCCGGCAGCTTGTGCGTGGCCTTATCCGGCACCAGACGCCCTGTGGGGTTTTCCTCCACGAACCCCTGCAGCTTCATCCATATATAGAAGTTCTTCAGAGAGGCGATGTTCCGGGAAACGGTCGCCACAGATTTTCCCGCAGCTCGGAGGTTCTCGACGTAATCATAAAGATCGTCGTCGTCCGCGGTTACATAATCGCTGTGACCGCCCGCCTCCAGGTATTCCCCAAACTGGCGTATGTCCCGCAGATAGGAACTGATCGTATTCTTGGAAGCCTTCTTCTCATCGGCCAAATACCGCTCATATTTCCCCAAGCATTCAGAATTTGTCACAGTGACCACGCTCCTTGATGCCGCTTGACATAATTATTGTGATTTCACTATATAACAAATTCAAACAGTAATCAAGCTATTTTTGTAAAAAATGTAATTTTTGTTACTTTCAACGAATATTACGTCAATCAAATTGTAAAAAGTTACAATTTGTAATCTATTCAGCGGCTGAAATGCTGTATGTTACGGGCTCATGGTTTCATTTATTACAATTGTAACAATATTTTGTGTTTTTGTATTTTTTTATGTATACCGCTCAAAATAATACTATTTGTATTATTTCTTCTGACGCCGACGCCGTCTTCCGCGGGTCTTGGACCGCACGGATATCATCGCGCCCAAAAGACCGCCTGCGGCCACGGCGGCAGCCAGCCACAAAAGCCACGTTCCAAACGCGGTGCCGCCGCCGCCCAGAGCGCAGCATAGCGCCGCGAGCACTACGTATCCCAGCGCGATACTGCCGCCGGTGGCCAGAGCCCGCCGCCCTCTTGCCCGGACGATCACCGCCGTTGGTATGAGCACGCTCAAGCCAGCGGCTATAAAGGCGCATATCCACCCCGCCCGCTGGTCCAGCACCTCGTCCTGGATGGCCCACGCCACAGGCAGCAGAAGCAGCGCCGTCAGGAGCAGCGCACCGCCCTCCCCCATCGCCGCGCACATGGCAAAACTCGTCTTCGTCTTTTTTAATATGGACATAAAATATCCCCCTCAGAATCAGGCTGATACAAGCCTATTCTCAGGGGGATGAAATTATTTGTCAAATCATGCTCTGAAGTGACGGCGGCTTATTTCTGCTCCTCCGTCTGCTTGCCAATGCTGGAAACGGCCCACTTGGTCACCTGCATGCGGACCCGGTCCTCGCTGGTCTCAAAGACAATGGAGTCATCCTTCACGCTGACGATCTTGCCCATGATCCCGCCAATGGTGGTGATGGTATCGCCAACGGAGAGACTGTCTCTCATTTCCTGCTGCTTTTTTTTCCGCTTATTCTCCGGGCGGATCATGAAGAAATAAAACACGGCGATGAGGACGACTATCATGATAATCATGCTCATGCCGCCGCCGGAGGCGGTGCTTTCCGTCCCCGCGGACGTATCAGTCGTGGTGCAGCCGGTCAGTGTGAGCGTGGCAAAAACGACCATCATCACAAGAGCCAATGCCCTGAAAAGGCGAGAAAGTTTCATTTGAATACCTCCAATAGAATTAATCTTATTATAAAAGCCTTTATATTCTCATGTCAAGCAGTTTAGCATATTTTGCCCGATAAGCGGCGAAGGTTCCCGCCTCCAGCGCCTGACGTATTTCCAGCATGAGATGGTTATAGAAATAAAGGTTGTGCGTCACCGCCAGGCGAAGGCCCAGCGTCTCCTCCGCCTTGAACAGATGGCGCAGATAGGCCCGGCTATACCGGCGGCACACAGGGCAGCCGCACGCCGGGTCGATAGGACCGTCGTCCCGGGCGTACTTCTCATTTTTCAGGTTGATGATGCCCTGCTTGGTAAAAAGATGGGCATGCCGCCCGTTTCTGGCCGGCATGACACAGTCGAACAGGTCCACGCCCCGCCACACGCCCTCGATGATATTCCCCGGCGTACCCACGCCCATAAGATACCGGGGCCTGTCGGCGGGCATGTGCTCCTGGACCAGCTCGATGGTGTCGTACATCTCCCGGGCCGTCTCCCCTACCGCCAAACCGCCGATGGCATAGCCCGGCAGGTCCAGTTCGGCGATAGCCTTCATGTGCTCCACCCGCAGGTCAGGATAGACGCCGCCTTGGTTGATTCCGAATAGCATCTGGCCGGGGTTGACCGCGTCCGGTTCGGCGTCATACTCCGCCAGGGCCTTCTTGCACCGCACCAGCCAACGGTAAGTTCGCCGACAGGAGCCTTCAAAATATTCCCGGGTCGAAGGGATCTTCACACACTCGTCAAAGGCCATGGCGATGTCGCTGCCCAGATTTGCCTGGATGCGCATGCTCTGCTCCGGCCCGATGAACAGCTTCCGGCCGTCCACATGGCTTTGGAAGGCCACGCCTTCCTCGGTGATCTTTCGAAGTCCCGCCAGGGAGAATATCTGAAATCCGCCGCTGTCCGTCAGGATGGGGCCGCTCCATGTCATGAACTTATGAAGGCCACCCATGGCTTTAATGAGCTCGTCCCCTGGCCGGACATGTAGATGATAGGTGTTGGACAGCTCCACCTGGCAGCCGATATCCTCCAGATCCCTGGCGGACAGACCGCCCTTGATGGCCCCAGCGGTGCCAACATTCATAAAGGCCGGGGTCTGCACCGTCCCGTGAGGCGTGGTGAACTCTCCCCGCCGGGCATAGCCTTCTTCTTGCTTCAAAAGTCTGTACATATTCTCAGACGTCGCCTTTCTGTGTTATTACTTCGGCAATTAGGGTTTGTTTTTTTATGGGCGTGGGACCAGCGGCGAGGGATTTGATCCCATTCCGCGACAACGGACACAAAACATGGAGAAAAAGCGGAATGATTCGGCGCCAAACAGCCGCCCGATTCAGGCAGCGGAAGCGAACAGCTCTGCCTCTCGCGCCGCTAATTGCCGAATGTGTTTCCGCGGTTATCCACAACAGCATAGCGTTTGCCCGTGTCTGGCTCCTTGAGCGGCTGCCGCCTTGAAAAATTCCGCATTTTGACGATGTCTTTTTTCGTGGTATCTGAACAGTCACAAAGAAACAAATGTGGTATAATGGTCCTATTCATAACCGGGAGGTGCGCTGTGGAATATATCTGCTCCTGTCCGTCCCCTCTGGGTCCCATCACTCTGGCCGGCGCGGGGGACGTTCTCACCGGCCTGTGGTTCGCCGGGCAGAAATACTTCGGCGCGACACTGTCCCCGGCCCATGGAGAGGGTCACATCCCCGCGTTTGATCAGGCCCGCCAGTGGCTGGACATCTATTTCCAGGGCCGGGACCCGGGCTTCACCCCGCCCCTGGCCCCCAGGGGCAGCCCCTTCCGCCGGGCGGTATGGGACCTTTTGCTCCGCATCCCCTATGGAGAGACGGTCACCTACGGAGATCTGGCCGGGACGCTGGGTTCTTCCCCACGGGCGGTGGGCGGCGCGGTGGGCCATAATCCTATCTCCCTTCTCATTCCTTGTCACCGGGTGGTGGGCGCGGAAGGCCTCGCCGGCTATGCGGGCGGCGTCGATAAAAAGGCGTACTTGCTTGCCCTTGAAAAGAGCCGGACATAAAAACGGCCGACATGGCTGTGCTGCCATGCCGATCCGCCGTGTCGTTTACTTCGCGCCGATGGATTTTCGGCTGACGTAATATACACCCGCGGCCGTACACACAGGGGCGTTCTCCGCCCCCTCCATCCAGGCTGTGCTGGTGGCGTGGCAGAGGGTGAAGCCGCACTTGGTGACGTCCGCCCTGACCAGCAGGGACTTTCCGATGGCCCCGGCGTTCAGATAACTCACCTCCATGCTCACCGTGGGCGTCATAGCTCCGCCGCCGAAGTAACGGCACAGAAGGCCCATGGTCAGGTCCATGACGGAGGCGGTCACGCCCCCGTGGAGGATGCCGCCGGGATTGGCCATCCAGGGCGCCAGCTCCATGCGCAAAATCAGACTCTTTTGCCCATAGTCGCAGCTTTCAAACTTCGTGTCCATCATGACATTGAAGGTACCGGGAAACTCTCTGGCCGCCTGTTCAAAATAGCTCCGAAAAGCCCTCTCCATGCCGGCCTGACTGGAAAGGTCGTTTTTATCCAGACAAATCATATCGCTTCATCCTCCGTGTCCGCCGGCAGATACATCACGTTCAGATCCACATCCCCCTCAATGCCGGGCACGGCCCCGGTGAAGGAATACTGCCAGAAGCTGTGGTCATAATAGAAATCCGGCGCGGAGCCGGGATCGCCCAGCCAGAGTGACAGGCCGTTCAGCCGGTCCAGGTTATATGTATTATACATCAGGTTCAGATACCCATATACGCCGGCGTCGTATCCCGCCGCCTCCACCAGATGGGTAAATTCCAGACAGC
Organism: uncultured Oscillospiraceae bacterium; assembly: GCA_964630255.1. Lineage (GTDB taxonomy): Bacteria > Bacillota > Clostridia > Oscillospirales > Oscillospiraceae > CAJOIG01. The sequence continues at coordinate 43,667 of CAZVRP010000004.1, forward strand.
AGTCGGTGATCTCCTGACCGGAGAGGTCGTCGGTGCGGGCCTCCTCCACGCCGATGAATTCCCAGTCAAAAAACACCGGCAGCGTCACATCATAACCCTCGATAAGAGACAGTGTGAATACGGCCTCCTCCGCCGCCTCCACGATATTCACCGCCTGGGAGAAAAAGTATACGCCCACCTCCAGGCCCGCTGCCAGCGCACCCTCAATATTGGCGCGGAAATAATCGTCCTCGTTGATCACGCCCTCGCCATAGGTCCGATAGCCGCAGCGGATGATGGCGAAAGATACCCCCGCGTCCTTCACCGTCTGCCAGTCTACGTCATGCTGCCAGGCCGACACATCTATCCCCCACCGGATCTCGCCGTCCGTCCCGGCATAGGCCGGCCGGCCGTCGGTGACGGAGAATGCGCCGGCGTCCATGGAAAAAACCGCCATGCTCTCCGCCTCGTTCACCCACATCAGTCCGCCGCTTCCGTCCGGGACCTGGATCTGTCCCGCATGGGGGTCCGGGGTCGGGGTAGGCGTGGGCGTCACGAACACGGGGCTTTGCTGGAGCTGCCCGCCTCCGCATCCCGGCAGCAGAAGGGCCAGAGCCAGCGCCGCCGCAAAAATCGCTGTAATTTGTCTCTTCATAGCCTTTTAACCATACCACAAATAGATTTCTTTTGCAAATCCGTCCGATCCCCTTGATTTTCGGCCCTGTTCACGTTAAAATATATAAATAAACCGAAAACTGAAAAAATGATTTGGAGGTATATGCCATGTCTCCCGCTGTTGAGAATATCATGACCTTGGCCGGCCGGGATCTGGCCGCCGGACGGTATGCCGACGCCGAGGCGGAATATGCCCGGGCGCTGGAGCTGGACGCTGATCTGTATGAGGCCGTTCACGGACGGGGCGTGGCCCGCACCTGGCAGAGCACCCTTTGGGACGGCGACCCCACTGCGCTCATCGCCAGCACCCAGGACGCTTTCGCCATGGCCAAAAAGGCCGGCGCGGACACATCCGCCTTTCTGGGCCGGGTGGCCATCGATCTTATCAATATAACCAGCACCAAATATAACGAGCTGACCCGCATCTACACCAGCATCGCCCGGAAGGAAAACACAAAAGCGCCCTCGCTTCTGTTTTTCTATACATGGGATCTGGCCCATCCCCAGGGGCTCTCCCTCTCGGACATCTATATCCCCATGATAAACTATCTGGCCGCCATCATCCAGGTCAGCGAATTTCTGGACAGCATCCTGGTCGGCAAGCCTGAGATGGCCCGCCGCCGCCTGCACAACATCGGCAACCTGGCCACTTTCTATGACTGGCTCATCGCCTTCAACGCCACCGGCCGGGTGGATCCCAACTACTGCCGGGAAACAGAGACCAAAAAGGCCGCTCTGGAAAAGACGCGCAAGCAGCTGGAAAGTGAATGCTCCGCGCCCCAGTTCCGGAACGTGCCCAACGAAAAGCCGGAGGGTCGGCCACTGCCCGGCGTCTGCGCCGAACTGGACCGGGACAAGAAGATCGCCCACTACGGTGTGCGCCCGCCTTTCGAGGTCATCTGTCCCATCTGCGGCACGATCCAGAAGTCCAACCGCTCCCTCTGTTTTCAGTGCGGCTGCACTTTCATCTACGACGACGATATCAGCTGACCTATCTATATCAAGGGCCGCCGGTGGACACATCGGCGACCTTTTCGCGGCCGGATAAGGACCGCGTAGCAGCACATATTTTGAGAGGTTTTTCCATGCTGGAATTTGAAGAATACAAGACGAAGCTCAACAACTGCCGACCGGAGCTGGACCATCTGGAGCAGGCCATGCGGCTGGAGGACGCCCGGCTGGAGATCGAAAAGCTCCAGGCGGAAAGCGAGGAGCCCGATTACTGGTCCGACCTGGAGCGAAGCCAGAAAGCCCAGCGGCGCTTGAAAAGCCTGATGCACAAGTGTGAGACCTTTGAAAAGCTCGCCGCTGGTTGGGACGATATGTATACCATGTGCGAGATGGCCCTGGAGGAGAACGACGACAGCCTTCTGCCGGAGCTCGCCGAGGGCTTTGAGCGGTTCTCCGCCGATTTGGAGCAGACCAGGCTGTCCACCCTGCTCACCGGAGAGTACGACGCCAATAACGCCATCATCACCTTCCATGCCGGCGCCGGCGGCACTGAGGCTCAGGACTGGGCACAGATGCTCTACCGGATGTATACCATGTGGACCGATAAGCACGACTTTAAATATACCCTCATGGACTGGCAGGACGGGGACCAGGCAGGCATCAAGTCCGCCACCATCAAGATCGAAGGGGACAACGCCTACGGCTTTTTAAAGAGCGAGCACGGCGTCCACCGGCTGGTGCGCATCAGCCCCTTCGACGCCTCCGGCCGCCGTCAAACCAGTTTTGCCGCGGTGGAGGTTATGCCGGAGATCGGCGATGCCGGCGAGATCGAGCTGCGTGACGACGACATCAAGATGGACGTGTTCCGCTCCTCCGGCGCCGGTGGCCAGAAGGTCAACAAGACCAGCTCCGCCGTCCGCCTGACCCATATCCCTACCGGCATCGTGGTATCCAGCCAGGTGGAGCGGAGCCACTTCCAGAACCTGGAAAATTGTAAAGAGATGCTCCGGGCCAAGCTGGCAGAAATCAAGGAGCGGGAGCATCTGGAGAAGATCGAGGACATCAAGGGTGTGCAGATGAAGATCGAGTGGGGCAGTCAGATAAGAAGCTATGTGTTCATGCCCTACACCTTGGCCAAGGACACACGCACCGGCTATGAGAACAGCAACATCCAGGCCGTGATGGACGGGGACATCGATGGGTTCATTAATGCCTTTTTGGCCATGAAGGCCAACGCTTAAAACATCGGAAAGGGTCCTGCCGGGCCCTTTCTTTGCGCATATCAAATATGAGGTGAAGCTATGGATTTCAAATATCTGACCCGGCCTGTGCAGGTGGGGACGCTGACCATGAAAAACCGCATCCTCATGACTGCCATGCACACCCTGTACACGGAAAACGGACTGCCCACCGACCGGTTCAACCAATACTACTGGCGGCGGGCCGAGGGCGGCGCGGGCCTGATCGTGGTAGGCGCCTGCCGGTTCGACGGCAAAGGAGCTCGGGCCAGCACCATGAGCCTGGCGGATGACAGCTGTATCCGCCCCTGGCGGGCCTTCACCGCCGGGATGCGGGAGCGGGGCTGCCCTGTGGCGGTGCAGCTTTATCACGCCGGGCGTTACATGTATAACGAGGACGTGCTGGACGAGGGCGGGGCAGTGGCGCCGTCGGCGGTGTATACGCCGTTTACCCGCCAGACTGCCCGGGCCATGACGGCGGAGGAGCTCCATACCATCATAGACGCCTGGGCCCAAGGCGCCCGTCGGGCCCGGGAGGCAGGCTTTGACGCGGTGGAGATATCCGGCTCGGCTGGTTATCTAATCACCCAGTTTTTGTCCCCGCTGACGAATTTGCGGGAGGATGAGTATGGCGGCAGCTTCGAAAACCGCTGCCGGTTCCCCCTAGAGGTCATCGCCGCCGTGCGAAAGGCCGTAGGGGACGACTACACGGTGCTGTTGCGCTACGGGGCCCACACCCTGGTGCCCGGAGCGGGTTCCTCCGAGGACTGCCGGGCCTTCGCGCCGCTGGCCGCCCGATCGGGCGTGGATATGCTGGACCTGACCGGCGGCTGGCATGAGAGCCGCACACCTCAGCTTACCGGGGAGATGCCCCAGGCGGGACTGTCCTATCTGTCCGGAGAGATCAAAAAGACTGTGGACATCCCGGTAGCCATGGCCAACCGCATGGGTAACCCCATCCAGGCGGAAAAGGCCCTTGCCCTGGGGCGGTGCGATATCGTGGCCATGGGCCGCCCGCTGGTGGCGGAGCCTGATCTGCCAAAATTCGTCATGGCCGGCAGGCCGAAGGCCATCCGGCCCTGTACCAGCTGCAACCAGGGCTGCCTTGCCGGAACCTTTTTTGACAAGCCCATCCGCTGCCTGGCCAACGGCTTGGCCGGTCGGGAGAATCAGTTGGCCGAGACGCCCGCCGACACACCCCAAAGCATCCTGGTAGTGGGTGGCGGACCCGCCGGGATGGAGTGCGCCCTCCGGGCCGCCCGCCGGGGCCACCATGTGACCTTGTGGGAGGCCTCCTCCCGGCTGGGGGGGATGATGGCCCTGTTTGCCCAGCTCCCCGCACGGGGGGAATTCGGCGCTCTGGCCGCATGGTATGAAAATGCCCTGGCCGATGCCGGGGTGAAGGTGGTTTTGAACAAGCGGGCTGCGGCAGATGATATTCTGTCCGGCGGCTTCGACCGGTGCGTCCTGGCCCACGGCCGGGGATATAAGCCGTCCCCCGTCCCTGTGACAGCGGACGCCGTGCCGGTATACACGGCTCTGGAGATGCTGACAGAGCGGCCCGTCCTCCCCGTTCGGGTGGCCGTCATCGGCGGCAGCTTTGTGGGACTGGAGATCGCCCGGGACATTTTGATGGACGGCAGCATCGGCCCGGAGGACCTGTTTTATCGCATGCGCTACGGCGTGGAAACGGATGCGACGCTCCATGAGCAGCTCCGGCAATCCGATCGGCAGGTGGCTGTGTTTGAGCAGGCGCGGAAGCTGGGCGCGGGCTATGAGCCTGGCATCGCCTGGCCGGTGATCGGGGACTTGAAGGCCCTGGGGGCGGAACTGCGGTCCGGCACCGTGGTGCTGCGGATCACCGGCGTGGGCGTGGAGACGGCGGATGGCGTCTGGCGCTGCGACGCCGTGGTCGTCTGCCCCGGAACAGCCCCGGACGACAGTCTGCAAAAGGGCCTGACCGGACACATCCCCCTGGATGTGATCGGCAACGCCGGCCGTCTGGGCCGGGTCATCGATGCCATTGAGGCAGGCTGTAGCCTGGGCTGTACGATTGGTGTTTCGGCATAAATGTCATATCGGCATGGACGCCGGCAGCGGG
>CAZVRP010000005.1:0-34008 GCA_964630255.1 uncultured Oscillospiraceae bacterium
TTTTTATATCCATGCCGGCCTCGCGGCGTCTATGCCGCCGCGGGGCCGGTTCTTATTTTAGGCTTTTCCCTGACAGAAACATTTTTTAAAATATTTTAAGGTTGGCTTTAGCTTCTGCTTCTATACTAACGTCAATATTGAGACGAGGGAGGAATAGGAACGCTGATCCAGTGCAAAAGATTTGCGAATGATTCTTTGAAAAGCATCCGAATATAATAAAACCTCTATCTCGGACAAAACAGGATTCAAAAAAGCCAGATGCCTTTTTGTATGAGTGTTCCTATAACGGCAAAGCAAATAAGGAGATTGAAATATGGGGAAAAAACAGGAAATGCCGGCCAATGATGAACTGGTATTGATGCATTTGAAAGCAAGGAAAAGGCACAAGAGAAAACTGCTGATCACGATGACAATAGTCGTTGTGGTCGTTCTGGCTATGATCGTTGCGGGTATATCCTATGCCCGCAGCCGTATTTCGGAACAGTTCGGATCCTCTGACAGCGGTTCGATGGAGGCCGCAGAGGTGACCACAGGCAGTATTAGTACAACTGTATCGGGGTCGGGCACACTGACAGCCGAAGATACGGAGAGCGTAGAGGTCCCTTCCGGCCTGGAGGTCGCCGATTTCTATGTGGAAGTAGGCGACACGGTGGAGGAGGGCGAGTTGATCGCAACGGTGACGAATTCATCTTTGCTGACGGCTTTGGCAGAGATGCAAGAGGAGCTGGATTCCATTGATGTAAAGTTGGAGGATGCCAGCGGCGATGCGGTGGCTTCCACGATTGCGGCGGGAGTTGCCGGTCGGGTGAAGAAAATCTATGCGGCTTCCGGTGACGATGTGGCGACGGTCATGTATGAGCATGGCGCGCTGATGCTGCTATCTCTGGATGATTATATGGCCGTGGACATTGAAACAGATGCGCTGGAAGCAGGAGATCCTGTGACGGTAGAGCAAAGCAACGGCGATACGTTCAGCGGCGCGGTGGAAAAGAATGTCAGTGGCACAGCTACCATTCTGGTGACGGACGAAAACACAAGTTATGAAGATCGGGTGACGGTTTTTGATGCTAACGGCAACGAGATAGGTAGCGGAATGCTTTACATACACAGTCCGATGGCGATCACAGGCTATGCCGGAACAGTTTCCGCGGTAAAGGTGTCTGAAAACGCTTCCGTTTCCTCGGGAACAATATTATTTTCGCTGACTGACACGGAAACATCGGTCAATTACGATACCCTGCTAAAGGAACGTGCCAAACTTGAAAACGAGATGACAGATCTGATTCAAATCAAAAAGGAAGGCGGCATATACGCGTCCATCACCGGTACGGTTGAAAGTTTGTCCGCATCCTCGGACGCTGCCTTATCGGATCAGAGCGGTATGGGGGCGCAGACGTCTTCCTCAGATTATACAACGGTGGCTGGGATATCCCCGGATAACACTATGTCTGTCACGATCAGTGTGGATGAGTCGGATATACTCTCCCTGAGCGAGGGGCTTGAAGCCAAAGTGACCGTTGATTCCATTGGCGAGGATACTTACACGGGCTATGTTTCGGAAATCAGTACTGCGGCCACCAGCGGTTCGGGCGTAACCAGTTATTCGGCGGTTGTGACCATTGACAAAACGGAGGATATGCTCTCCGGTATGTCTGCCACGGTAGTGGTTACCATTGAGGGCGTGGATAACGCGCTTCTGATTCCGTTGGATGCCTTGCATCAGACAAGCTCTACCTCCTATGTTTACACCGAATACGACGAGTCTACCGGCGAGTTCAGCGGAATGGTGGAGGTAACGACTGGACTTTCCAACAGCAGCTATGTGGAGATAACCTCCGGACTGAGCGAGGGAGATACAGTCTACTATACCGCCTCCGATGACAGCAGCAGTTTTGGCGGCATGGGCGGCAATACAGGCAGCTTCGGCGGGATGGGCAGAGACTCTTCCGGCGGTGTGAGCGGCGGTTCTCCCGGCGGCAATATGCCCGGTAGCAATTCCGGCGGCGGTATGCCTGGTATGCCGGGAAATTAGGCATTGCGGCAAACATGGGCGCGTGACCGGCGGCGAGGGATTTTTTCTCGAGGAAAAGCCGATTTTTCGCAGGAATACTTTGTGTCTTGAAAGAAAGAACGGTGAAGCCGCAGGGAGAAACCCGCCGATGGGTGCGCGAGCCATTTTTTCAAATGAGCCCTAACCGGATGCACGAAAGGTGACAGGAATATGATCGATTTAAAGGACATCTCAAAAATATATCTTGTTGGAGAGGAGGAAGTGCGGGCGCTGGATCATGCCAGCATGCACATTTCTCAGGGAGAGTTTGTTTCTGTTATTGGTCCTTCCGGCAGCGGCAAGTCAACGCTGATGAATATTATCGGCTGTCTGGATACCGCCGATGCGGGACTTTACATGCTGGATGGGATACCGATTGAGGATTATACAGAGAATCAGCTGGCCCAGATACGCAACCGGAAGATCGGTTTTGTATTTCAAAGCTTCAATTTGATCTCGAAGTTGACGGCGGAGGAAAATGTGGAACTGCCTCTGATCTATCAGGGAGTGAAGCGGGATGAGCGGAAGGATCGGGTTCGAAAGGCGTTAAAGCGGGTTCGGCTGGAAAAGCGCGCCAGGCATCTGCCTACCGAACTTTCCGGCGGTCAGCAGCAGCGTGTAGCTATTGCCCGAGCCATTGTTACAAGGCCGTCGCTGATCCTTGCGGATGAACCTACCGGGAACCTGGACACCAAGACCAGCGGGGAGATCATGGCGATCTTTCGTGAACTGCACGAGCAAGGGAACACCATTGTCCTGATTACCCATGACGAAGATGTGGCCAAACAGGCGTCTCGAAGCATCCATATCCGTGACGGGAGAGTATCGGAGGTGGTAATATGACGCAGTCCTTGAAAATGGCGTTAAAATCCATCGCCGGAAATAAGCTGCGGGCACTTTTGACCATGCTGGGCATCATCATCGGGGTCATAGCGCTGGTTGTCCTGGTGAGCCTGGTTAACGGAGCGACCAGCTCTGTGACAGATGCGGTATCGGATCTTGGCAGTGATCTTCTGACGGTTACGATTTCAGACAATAAAGGGAATCCGATAAGGCTGGATACCCTTCAGGAATGGAATGGGACGGATGGAATCGGATCGATAGCTCCCATTGCGTCCACCACGGCAACGGGCAAGTATGCTTCCACCAGCGAGAGCGTGACCGTGTATGGAACGACAACAACGTATTATGATGTGCAGGAATTGAATCTTTTGCTGGGGAGATTTCTGAAAACGACGGATGTGGACAATAACAATTATGTGTGCGTGATCAATGAAACGACGGCGACAGACCTGATCGGCTATCTGGACTGCGTAGGACTGGAAATTTCTCTTGATGGCATGAAGTTTACGGTGATAGGCGTGCTCGAGGATGACGATGACTCCCTGACTTCCGTATTTTCATCCGGTTCTATGGTGGCATATATTCCCTATACAACGCTGCTTCGGCTCTCTGATTCTGTCAGCACGGAGATCACAAAATTCTATGTCAGCGCGGAGGAGGAAAGCGATACCGCTGCGGCGGAGACAGCGATTACAAGTATCCTTATGGAGAGATTTGAGGAGGATGAAGACGCTTTTGAAGTATCTTCCCAAAGCGTCCTTGAGGATACGGTCGGCAGCATTACTTCGGTTCTGACGATTCTGCTTGGCGGCATTGCTGGAATATCCCTTTTGGTGGGAGGCATCGGCATTATGAATATCATGCTTGTAACAGTTACGGAGAGGACGCGGGAAATCGGCATCCGAAAGGCGATCGGAGCAAGCCGGGGCGTGATCCTTCGGCAGTTTCTGCTGGAAGCGGTTGTTTTGTGTATGATTGGCTGTGCCATCGGGATTCTTCTTTCCTGGGTGATCCTGGAACTGGTTTCAGTGGCTGTTTCCAGCCTGAGCCTGAGCTTTGAGATGAATGGAACAGTGGTGCTGATTGCAGTTGGGTTCTGTTTCCTGATTGGAATGTTATTTGGTCTTTACCCGGCCAATAAGGCTGCGAAAATGAAGCCGATCGACGCTTTGCATTACGGCGGTTAACAGGGAGGATAGCTGTGGTGAAAAAAATGGCGATTTCCATAAAGAATAAAATTCTTTCCCTAGTGAAAAAGAGAGCGTTTTATGCGGCTTTTGTGGGTATCTTTTCCGTTCTGCTGCTGGCGGATACAGGGATCGGGCTGCTTGCCCCGGTTCAGATCCAACTGGCTGATGATATGGGCGGCTGGATGAGCATGGATCTGTCGGAAAGGGGCAATGCATCAAACGCATCAGATGAGGCAGATATACTGGCTGCGGGACAGATGCCGGAGATGTCCGGCGCAACACAAAGCAGAGGCGTTTCCGCTATGCGTTTTTTGTATACGGTGAAATCCCACTGGCTGGCAATTCTCATTATTTTGGCATTGCTGGATATTGCAGGTATCGTGATGCTGGTGCGCCTGACAAAGAAAGAGCGGGCCAGACATTTATTAGAACTGAAAGAAGAAATGGAGGCTGACGGAGAAGTGCATCTTATCCGCAAGCCTAAAAAGAGGGGCCGGCATGCGTATATGACGTGGATCGTTCCTGCTGTGGGGCTGCTTCTGGTCGTGGCGGTGGTGAAGGTCCTGACGGCTCAGTCTGCACAAAAGATTTCCCGGACAGAGGCAAGCGTCTATTCGGCGGAAGCGGAGAAGGGCAGTATTAGGACCGTACTTCCGGGGACGGGTACGCTGACGGAGGACGCGGCAGCGACGCTGGATTTGCCGGAGGGTGTGGAGATCGCCGAATGGTATGTCTCCAACGGAGATTTTGTCGAGGTGGGCGATAAGCTTGCGAAAGCTGATAAGACCTCCGTAATGACAGTCATTGCGTCTATTCAAGAAATGCTGGACTCGCTGGATGAGGCAATGGCAGAGCATGAGGATGACGAGATTTCGGAGACGGTGGAGATCACAGCCAGTGGGCGCGTCAAAGCCATTTATGCCCAGGAAGATGTGAGCGTTGTGGATACAATGTACGAACATGGCGCGCTGATGCTGATTTCTCTGGATGGCACCATGGCCGTATCGATTGAGACGGAAGAAAGTCTTTTCGCGGGGGATACAGTGGTGGTGACGCTTTCCGATGGTACAGAGGAGATCGGAAAGGTCGAGAGCATCATCGACGGTACGGCTGTCATCACGCTGACGGATGATGGTCCCAAATGTGGTGATGAAGTTTCAGTGGCCACGGAGGACAAAGCAGTGCTTGGCAGCGGCGAACTGTACATTCACAGTGAACTGAAGGTGACAGGATTCATTGGAACGGTGACTAATGTAGCAGTGTCAGTGGAAGACGAGGTGGATGCCGGAGATGAACTGCTGACCCTTGACAATACCGGATATATCGGAGAGTATGAACTGCTGGCTGCTCAGCGTGCGGAGCTTGAAACAAAAATGCAAGCCCTCTTTAAATTGTATGAGGAGGAATATATTTACGCTGAGTATGCGGGAAAGATCTCCGGTCTGAGCGAGACGGTGACAGCGGCCGCAACGATTGCGTTCTCTGCGGGGAATACGGCAGCGGCGGCTCAAGCGGTTACGGGGATTCAGCTGCTGACCTACTCAAACACGGCGGCCCGGGCACCGTCCAATACAGGACTGCCTGCGTCGCTGGAATCCTGCGCGGTGGCGCCCCTTTCCGCTGCGGCATATACGGAAGACCCAACGACTGATGGGGCAGAAGAAGATGTGGGGGAGGAAGATCCGGCCGATGATCCGGAGAATACGGAGGTGCCAGAGAACGATCCCACGGAACCAGAGGAGCCGGAGAACACAGAGAAGCCGGAGGAAAATCCCCCAGAAACAAATGAGGTCTGTTATATTGCCGTTGTCAGTGCCGTTTCTTATCAGAAGATAGATGTTTTACTGTATCCCGAGGTTTACGACATGGGCGAGAGCATTGATCAAAACGAGATCGTGAGTCTGACAGATCAGATGACGGTCGAAGCAGCGCTGGAGCTATCCATGACGGATTTGCTTTACCTGTACAAGGATGGGGAACTGACGGATGGAAGAATAGAGGATATTCAGGAAGGCTGTCTTCTGGTGCTGGCTTTTGACGTTGAACCTGAACTGGATGCGGATGATCTGGTTGTAGAGCCGGTTTCGGTCATTTATATGGAGCCGAGTGAAGAAAATACGCCTGACAACGGGCAGAATCCGCCTGACAGCGAGAATGGCAAAGACGGCGAAAACAGCGAGACCAGTGAGAGGAATATGCCTAGCTCCAGTGGCAGCGGCGGCAGCCTTGGAACGGTGTCCGGCGCGACGAGAAATAATGCTTCTGACAGCGGTATGCTTGCGAGCACAGTTACCGGTACTTCCAGCGAGAAGCTGGCAGCGGCGGCCAATGAAATAGCAGAGCAATACAGTGTGAAGGAGGTAACCTGGCTGTCTGTCACGCCTCAGGATTCAATGAAGATCACGATCTCCGTTGATGAGATGGATATTTTGGCGCTGGAAGTGGGGCAGGAAGCCATCGTGACTCTGGACGCTTTCCCCGGGCGGTCTTTTGAGGGAGTCGTGACGTCCATTGACAGGAATGGCGCCAACTCCGGCGGCAGTAGCAAGTATGCGGCCGTCATCACGATTGACCGCAGCGATGATATGTTGGCTGGCATGAATGCTTCTGTGAAGATAACGCTGGAGACAACGGAGGATGTGCTGATCATTCCAGTGACGGCACTGGTGGAGGATGAGACAGGCGTGTATGTTTACACAGAATACGACGAGAAGAGTAACGCCCTTGGCGGGCTGACAGAAGTCACCACTGGCGTGTCGGACGGTGAATCTGTAGAGATTTTATCGGGGCTGACCGAGGGCAGCAAATATTGGTATTCCTGCCTGGATGTGGTCAATTATTCGTCCAGCTATGTTTCCTCAGAAGATAGCGGAGGCTTTTCCCTGCCTTCGCTCTTTGGCGGGGGCGACAGGCGCTGAAATAGTGACCTTCGGCTCTGCAGCGCCGGATTATAGAACACCGGAAGAGGCGTTCTCCGCCGGCCTCACGGATCCGGCGGATCGACCGCCAGGATGAAAACGCAGCTCCGGGGAGAGAGGGGGAGCCTAAAGAGAGCAAGGAGAGCGTCATCTCCCCCTCTCTCCCTGGCCCCCCTCTCCGCTTTCCCTCCGTCAGAGATAAGAATTCCTGCAACTGGTAAATACTGGTTCACGATAAATTTTACATCGTGGTCTTGACTGGAGGACCACTATATTTTTATATCCATGCCGGCCCTGCGGTGTCTATGCCGCCGCAGGGCCGGTTTTTATTTTAAGGAAGCGTCGGCCTGAGGCCGATGGAACGGAAAACTAGATGTTGTGGTCACAAAAACAGCCTGCAACTATTTGAAAAAATTTACAGCACAAAAATGCAGAATTCCTGAAAAAACGGACAAAATTGTACTTGCAATTTGATTACGCGGCCCCTATAATAGAGCCAAGGTGGGGCGAAGTGGGGGAAAGTGTTTTATTTTCCCACACGAGGAACAGGAGGCGAGCCGGATGACGGGTGAATATCAGCATTCACTGGATGCGAAAGGGCGTCTGTTTATCCCGGCGCGCCTGCGGGACGAGCTTGGTCCTGAGTTCTATGTGACTTTGTCTATGGACCACTGCCTGTGCGCCTACAGCGCGGAGCAGTGGCAGGTCTTTTCCGATAAGGTCAACGCCATGCCCTATGTGAAGCAGCGGGCCATGCGGCCTTTGTATGCCTTTGCCAGCAAGTGCGAGCTGGACGCTCAGGGACGCATACTGCTGCCCCAGGGCCTCCGGGAGCGGGCGGGATTGGTAAAGAATGTGACCGTTCTGGGCTCCAACAACCACGCGGAGTTCTGGGACAGCGATGAGTGGGCCGCGCTTCGGGATGCGGAGGCCTCGCCTGAGAACATCGCCGCAGTAATGCAGGAATTTGACTTCTGATGCGGCATCAGAGCGTTTTACTTAAAGAGTGTGTCCGGTATTTGGACATCGACCCCGCCGGCACCTATGTGGATGGCACGCTGGGTCTGGGAGGACACGCGGAGGCGGTCCTGGAGCATCTGACCGCAGGGCGGCTGATAGGCATTGACCGGGATGACCGTGCGCTGGCCTATTCCAGAGAGCGGCTGGCGCGCTTTGGAGAACGAGCGGTCCTTTTGAAGGGAAATTTCGGAGACCTGGGCAGCCTTTTGGACAGCCAGGGGATCGATCAGGTGAATGGGATGCTGTTCGATCTGGGGGTGTCGTCTCCGCAGCTGGACGATCCGGAGCGAGGCTTCTCCTATATGCAGGACGCCGCACTGGATATGCGCATGGATGAGACGGCGGCACTGACGGCGAGAGATGTGCTTAACACTTGGTCGGAAGCGGAGCTGCGGAGCATTTTCTGGCGGTATGGCGAGGAGCGCTATGCCGGCCGGATCGCGGCGGCGGTGGTAGCGGCCCGGGAGGCGGCGCCTATTGAGACCACCGGTCAGTTCGTGGATATCATCCGCGGGGCCATGCCGGCAGCGGCGCTGCGGGAAAAACAGCATCCGGCCAAACGGTGCTTCCAAGCGGTCCGTATCGCCGTGAACGATGAGCTGAGCTCCCTGGAGCGTATGCTGGAGCAGGCGGATAAGAGGCTTCTGCCTGGTGGGAGGCTGCTGGTCATCAGCTTTCAATCCCTGGAGGACCGGCTGGTGAAGGAAGCAATCCGAAAAAGGGAAGACGGCTGCACCTGTCCCAGGGATTTCCCCGTGTGCACCTGCGGCTTTGTACAGACGCTGAAAAGCGTGACACGCAAGCCCGTGACCCCCGCGGGGGAGGAGCTGGCGGTAAATCCAAGGGCCCGAAGCGCCCGGCTGCGCATAGCGGAGAGAGTGTAGGATCATGCAGGATATCAAGACATTCAAAAGCTATAATTTCGTCACCGGTGCCGTGGACGGCACCTTGGCCTACGATTTCGGCACCGCCGAGACGTACCGGGAGGAGCGGTATGAGCGCCCACGGAAGCGTCAGGTTCGGCAGCCGGAGGCCCGGGAGCAGGCCTGGATCAAGGAGGATGTGCGCTCTGAGTCCCGGGAGGCGGTCAAACGCCAGGGCATCTCACCGGTGTCCTGTCTGGGCGTATTGTGTGTGATGGTGCTTTTGATCCTGATGCTGCTGGCTCAAATACGGCTGACGGACATTTCCAGCACGGCCGCCGCGCTGGAGGACCAGATCGCCGCGCTGGAGCTGGAGCAGGATAAGCTGACGGTGGAATATGAGAAGATTTTCAATCTGAAGGATGTGGAGGATTACGCCGTCAACACCCTGGGTATGCAGGAGCCGGCCGACGAGCAGATATTCTATCTGACCGGCGTGGCCTCCGAGGACAAGGCCGTGGTGATCACCCAGGAGGATACGGACATGTTCTCCCTGGGCCTGCAGGACCTGCTGGCGTCGATCAAGGCATATTTTGATTGACAGATGTATTATACTGGTTATGACAGGGGACGATAGTACAGCATCCAAAGGAGAATCCGCATGTCTAAGATGAACCGGTCAAAGCAGCCAGTTGCGCCAAACCGAATGATGCTTCGCCGCACACGCGTCCTCATGATCGTGTGCGGCATAGTTGCATTTATCGTGCTGGCCGGACGGCTGTTCCAGATACAGATATTGAACCATGATATGTATGAGACGGCCGCTGTCGATCAGCAGCTTCGGGAGACCACCGTGTCCGCCAAGCGGGGCACGATCTATGACAGGAACATGAACATCCTGGCCATGAGCGCGTCGGTGAGCAACATATACATAAGCCCGGCGGAGATCGAGATGAACGGAGAAAATCCCGCTTACATCGCCCAGGGCTTGGCCGATATCCTGGGCGTGGATTATAGCGAGATATATGAAAAAACGCAGGACACCTCATCCTGGTACGCCACCGTGGCCCGGAAGGTGGAGGACGATGTGGCCGAGCAGGTCCGTATCTTCAAGGAGAATGAGGGGCGGGACGCCCAGGGCAATCTTGTTGCGGATGAGAAGGACCACGTGTCCCTCACGGGCGTCAAGATCGAGGAGGCCACCAAAAGATACTACCCGTACGGCTCTCTGGCAAGCCACGTGATCGGTTTCGTAGGCGCCGACGACTACGGACTGTCGGGCATCGAATATTATTATGACGATGAATTGTCCGGCACCAACGGCCGCATCGTCCGGGCCACCAACGCCAATGGCACCGATATGCTCTTCACCGATTTTGAAGATTATTACGACGCGGTGGATGGGCAGGATGTGGTGCTCACCATCGATGAGACGGTCCAGTACTATCTGGAAAAACACCTGACCGCGGCCGCGGAGGACTACGATCTTCAGGACGGCGCCGCGGGGATCGTCATGGACGTGAACACCGGCGCCATCCTGGCGCTGGCATCTTTGGACAACTTTGACCTGAACGACTATCTTACGGTCAGCGATGCCGCCCAGCAGCGCATCGATGAGACGGCTCTGACCGAGGATGCCCGCAACGCGCTGCTGGCGGAGGCGCGCACGCTCCAGTGGCGGAACAAGGCCATCTCCGATACCTATGAGCCAGGCTCCGTCTTCAAGATCATCACCCTGGCCGCCGGGCTGGAGAGCGGCGCGGTGACCATGGAGTCCAGCTTCTACTGCGGCGGCAGCATAGACGTGCTGGGACGTACCGATCCGCTGAACTGCTGGAACACCGCCGGCCACGGAAGCGAGACGCTGACCCAGGCGGCCATGTTTTCCTGCAACGTGGCCTTTGTGACCATTGGCATGCAGATCGGCGCGGAGCGGTTTTATGACTATCTCCGGGCCTTTGGCCTGTTCGAGCAGACCGGCATCGACCTGACCGGAGAGTCGGACAGTCTCTGGTGGTCGGAGGACGTGTTCTTCGACGAGGCAAACCTGTCCCAGCTGGCTGCCGCGTCCTTTGGTCAGACATTTACCATCACGCCCATCCAGCTCATCACGGCGGTGAGCGCCGTCGCCAACGGCGGCTATCTCATGAAGCCCTACCTGGTCCAGGAGGTGCTGGATGAGGATGGCGGCATCGTCAGCCAGACGGAGCCCACGGTGGTCCGGCAGGTCATCAGCGAGGAGACCAGCCGCCTTTGCTGTGAGATACTCGAGCAGGTGGTCAGCGGCGAAAACGGCACCGGCAGCAACGCCTATGTGCCAGGCTATCACGTCTGCGGAAAGACCGGTACCTCCGAGGACGTGGTGTACGAGACCACATACGGAGAAAAGAAATACATCGCGTCCTTTCTGGGCTTCGCCCCGGCGGACGATCCCCAGGTGGCGGTTCTGGTGCTGCTGAAAAATCCCGGCTCGAACAGTAAAGCGAGCACCAGCGGCGGCGCCATGGGCGCGCCTACGGTGGGCAATATACTGCGGGACGTGTTGCCCTATCTGGGTGTGGAACCCGAGTATGACGAGGGCGAGGAGGCCCTGGTGGATAAACGGGTGCCGCGTCTGGTAAAGAAGACTGTGGCGGAAGCCGAGGCCACGCTGGAGGAGAGCGGCTTTGCATACAGGATCGTGGGCTCCGGCGCGGCGGTGACGGCCCAGATGCCTGCCCCCAACGCCACTGTTGCGGATGGCAGCGAGATCGTGCTATACTGTGACGAGCAGCCGGATACCCAGCCGGTGGAGATGCTTGACCTCACCGGCCTGAGCTATGAGATCGCCCGGGAGCGCATGAGCTGGAGCGGCCTTTATATCAAGGCGCAGGGAACGCTGATGCAGAGCGATTCTATTCTGATCGTGGACCAGAGCGTAGAGGCGGGCCAAATGGTAGAACCCGGTACGGTCGTGACGGTGACACTTTCTGATTCAAGTCTGGGAGCGATTGCGAGAACATGAAACTAAAGGAACTGCTGAAGGATATCCCTGTGTCCGCCATGACGGCGGACCCGGAGACGGAGATAAATGACATCCGCTATGACTCCCGCGCCGTGGAGCCGGGGGACCTGTTCGTGGCGGTGGAGGGCTTTGAGAGCGATGGCCACCGGTTTATCCGCGCCGCAGCGGAAAAGGGCGCGGCGGCGGTGCTGTGCCAGCGCGCACCGGAGGGGGATATGCCCTATATCCTCACGCCGGACAGCCGCCTGGCTCTGGCGCTGGTTTCCACGGCGTATTTCGGCCATCCGGCGGACCGTATGAAGATGGTCGGCGTTACCGGCACCAACGGAAAGACCACATCTACTATTCTTATCAAGCATATATTGGAAGACGCCCTGGGTGCCAAGGTGGGTCTGGTGGGGACCATATCCAACTGGATCGGGGACAGAGAGCTGCCGGCTGAGCGCACTACTCCGGAGTCCTATGACCTGCAGAAGCTGTTCTGGCAGATGGCGGAGGCCGGATGCCAATACGCGGTGATGGAGGTCTCCTCCCACGCCCTGGCGCTGGACCGGGTGGCGGGCGTTCGTTTTCAGGCGGGCCTGTTTACAAATCTGACCCAGGACCATCTGGATTTCCACAAAACCATGGAAAACTATGCCGCCGCCAAGGCCGTGCTGTTTTCCCGGTGCGACCGGGGTGCGATGAATCTGGACGATCCCTGGACGCCCTTCATGCTGGAGCGCGCCGCATGCCCTGTGACGACCTTTTCCGCCGCCGGCGGGGATGGGGATATCCGGGCGGAGGATGTGAAGCTGTCCGCTGCGGCGGTGACGTTCACCGCCCGCTGCGGGGACGAGCGGACGGATGTGCGTCTTGGCATCCCCGGAGCCTTTTCCGTGAGCAATGCGCTCACAGCCCTGGCGGCGGGAAAGCTGCTGGGTGTCAGCTTGTCGGACGGGGCGGCGTCTTTGGCCCGCGCTGCCGGCGTGAAGGGCAGGGTGGAGGTGGTCCCCACGCCCGAGGACTTCACCGTTGTCATCGACTATGCCCACACCCCGGATGCCCTGGAAAAGGTTCTGCGCACTATGAAGGAAGCGGCCCATGGCAGGGTGGTGGCCCTGTTCGGTTGCGGCGGCGACCGGGATGCCACCAAGCGGCCTGTTATGGGCAAGATCGCGGCCCGGATCGCGGACTTCTCCGTGATCACCAGCGATAACCCTCGGACAGAGGATCCGAACGCCATCATCCAGGATATCCTGGACGGGATGCCCCCCGAAGCGCCGAAACAGGTCATCACGGACCGGACGGAGGCCATCGGCTGGGCCATTGCCAACCGCCGGCCGGGGGATGTGATCGTCCTGGCCGGCAAGGGACACGAGACCTATCAGGAGGTCAACCACGTCAAGCGTCACATGGATGAACGAGAGATCGTGGCGGACTATCTGCGAAGGAATGAGGGAACGACGATATGACAGGTCGGTTGATAGCCGCCTTTCTCGCCGCGTTCATCGTGGCGGCGCTGGTGGGATATGCGTATGTGCCATGGCTTCGGAAGATCAAGGCGGGGCAGGAGATCAAGGAGATCGGGCCCAATTGGCACAAGTCCAAGGCTGGTACGCCTACCATGGGCGGCGTGATATTCATCATTGCCGTGACGGCGGTGGTGTTTTCACTGGGGTTCAAGTTTATCCGGGAGGGGGAGCGCGGGGCGATATTCGTGCTGCTGTTCTCCCTGTTCTATGGGGCCATCGGCTTTCTAGACGACTATGAGAAGCTGAAAAAGAAGCAGAATCTGGGCCTCTCCGCCAGGGCAAAGTTCATTTTGCAGCTGGTAGTGGCTATTGCGCTGCTGTATCTGCTCCGCCTGGAGGGGTATTTGACGCCCAGTCTGTATGTGCCCTTCTGGAACGTCACATGGCACATGCCCGAGTGGCTGTATTTCGTTTTGGCGGCCTTTATCATCGTGGGGACAGTGAACGCGGTGAATATCACAGACGGCATAGACGGGTTAGCGGCCAGCGTATCCGTACCGGTGTTTGTGTGCTATACGGCCGTGGCCTTTGCCTGGGGCGCGCAGTTTGGCTCCCTGTCCGTTTTTGCCGCTGGCATGACGGGAGGACTGTTCGGATTTTTGGTCTATAACTTTTATCCGGCCAAGTGCTTTATGGGGGATACAGGCAGCCTGTTTCTGGGCGGCGCGGTGTGCGGTATGGCCTTTGCGCTGGATATGCCGCTCATTCTGGTGCCTCTGGGCATCGTGTTCATCATCGAGACGCTGTCCGATATCATCCAGGTGGGCTATTTCAAGCTCAGTCACGGCAAACGGATATTCAAAATGGCGCCGTTCCATCACCATCTGGAGATGGGCGGATGGTTTGGTCATAAGTGGACGGAGAAACAGATCGTGGCGCTGTTTTTCTGTGTGTCGCTGATCTTTTCGGTCATCGGATTTTTCGGATGCATCGGCCGATATGGCTGACGGACGCCGAGTATGCCACAACTGACCTGAGGAGGCGAGGCTTATGCCGTCCAAGACCGGCGCCGTCAGCTATGAGAGCACCCGGCTGGCGGACTATACATACGATGAATCCATCGAGCGCGGTCCCGTGGACCTGCCCTTTGCGCTGCTGGCGCTGCTGCTTTTGACCATCGGGGTCATTATGGTGCTTTCGGCCAGCTTTGCCCGGGCATACTACGATGTAGCGGGAGAGACAGGGGGCAACGCCACGTATTATTTCGTCCGGCAGGCGCTGTTCGCCCTGTGCGGCGTGGGAGTCATGTTCGTCTGCTCCCGGTTTCCCATGGGCTTTTATCATCATATTTCCGGCATCATCCTTTTGGTGTCTATGGCCCTGCTGGTGCTGGTGCTGGTGCCCGGCATCGGTGTAAAGGCCAACGGCGCCCGACGGTGGATCGACCTTGGATTCACCACGTTCCAGCCTTCGGAGATCGCCAAGATCGCCGTGGTCATGTATTTCGCTGTGCTGATATGCCGCTTCAAGGACAAGATGGACCAGCCCAAGTATGGGATCGTGCCCTTCGCGATCATTTTGGGAGGCGTGTGCGTGCTTTTGATGTTTGAGCGGCACATGTCCGGCATCATCATCATCCTGGCCATCGGTCTGGTGATGCTGTTTCTGGGCGGGCTGCCCCTGAAATGGTTCATCGGGGGCGGAAGCATAGCGGCGGCGCTGCTGGCTTTCGGCTATGCGGCGTTCCCCTATGTGCGCGAACGCTTTTCCTCCTGGCTCAATCCCTTTGCCGACGCCTCGGACACGGGCTATCAGACCGTGCAGAGCCTGTATTCCATAGGCTCCGGCGGCCTGATGGGCCTGGGCCTGGGCAACTCCCGCCAGAAGTATCTCTACCTGCCGGAGGAACACAACGATTTTATCTTCTCCATTGTGTGTGAGGAGCTGGGCTTCATTGGCGCTATGCTCATTTTGATCCTGTTTGCTCTGTTGTTCATCCGGGGCTACTGGCTTGCCATGCACGCCCGGAACCGGTACAGCTGCCTTGTGGGCGCGGGGCTGACCACCCATCTGGCCATGCAGGTCATCCTGAACGTGGCTGTGTGCACCAATACCATCCCCTGTACGGGCATATCCCTGCCGTTTTTCAGCTATGGAGGCACGGCGCTGCTGCTGCAGATGGCGGAGATCGGCATCATTCTGTCCCTATCCAGGGATATTCCGGAGAAATGATAGCAGATGAGATTTCTATTTACATGCGGCGGAACCGCCGGACACATCAATCCCGCCATTGGCGTCGCCGGGCGCATACGACAGATCATGCCGGACGCGGAGATACTTTTCGTCGGTGCGGAGGGCCACATGGAGACGGAACTGGTGCCTCGGGAGGGGTACGAACTGAAGACCGTTCGGGTATCGGGGTTTCAGCGCAGTCTGAGACCAAAGCAGATGATGCGCAACGCGCAGGCGGTGGGACGGCTTTTTTCCTCTACCGCTAGGGCGAAAAGATATTTGCGGGATTTTCGGCCGGACGTGGCGGTTGGGACAGGCGGCTATGTGTGCTATCCTGTGCTGAAGGCCGCGTCGGACCTGGGTATCCCTACGGCGGTGCACGAGTCCAACGCCCTGCCGGGGCTGACCACCAGAATGCTGGAAAAGAGCGTCGACCGCATTTTGGTAGGGTTTGAGGAGAGTCGGAGCTTTTACCGCCGTCCGGACAAGGTGGAGGTGACCGGTACGCCGGTGCGGGTGGACTTTCGGGACTCGGACAAGATCAAGGCCCGCCGGGAGCTGGGTCTTTCGGAGGATCGGCCGCTGGTGATGGCCGTGTTCGGATCCCTGGGGGCGGAATATATGAACCGCGCCATGGCCGGGTTTATCCGCAGCATGGGGAACGAACCGCCTTTCCGGCTCATATACGCCACGGGAAAGCAATACTATGACGCTGTGTGCGGGCAGATACGGGCAGAAGGACTGAACGGCCCGGATGTCGACGTCCGGGAATATATCTATGATATGCCGAAGGTCATGACCGCCGCCGATGTGATCATATGCCGCAGCGGGGCCTCGACTATCAGCGAGCTTACTTATTTGGGGAAGCCCGCCGTCATCGTTCCCAGCCCGAACGTGGTGAACAACCACCAGGAGAAGAACGCCCGGGTGCTTGAGGGGGCCGGAGCAGCCAAGGTGCTTTTGGAGGGGGCCTTCAACGGAGCGGGACTCTATAAGACGGTCGCCGGCCTCTTAAATGACAAAAAAACCATAGAGCAGATGAGCGAATCATCCCGCCGGCTGGGCGTCCGGGACGCCACGGATCGCATTGCCTCTATCGTGCTTGGGCTTGCGCAAAAGGGCAGGGCGGAGTAGAATAGCAAAAGCGCCCCGGACCGCGAGGGCTTCACAATCCCGCGTCCTTTGCATAGTATATTTTGACTTTGGTTGAAACTATAGCTGTGCAGGAGGGCGGAATATGAGTATATGGCGAGTACAGGGCGGATACCCACTGGAGGGGAGCCTGACCATCCAGGGAGCGAAAAATGCCGTTTTGCCGATTCTTGCGGCAACGATACTTACGGGCTGTGAGACGGAGCTGACCAACTGTCCTGATCTGCGGGATGTGGAGGCGTCGCTGAACATACTGCGTCACCTTGGCTGCACGGTGGAGCGGCAGGACGATGTGATCCGGGTGGACTCCCGGCCTGTGGACCGGTGCGATATCCCCCATGAGCTCATGCGGGAGATGCGTTCGTCGGTGATCTTTCTGGGGGCGATCCTCGGCCGGTGCGGACAGGCGCTTCTATCCATGCCTGGCGGATGCGAGTTGGGACCCCGGCCCATCGATCTGCATTTGAGCGCCCTGGAGACTCTGGGCGCACGGATACAGTGTGAAGGGGGAGAGATCGCCTGCGCCGCGCCCGCCCTCAAAGGCGGAATCATTCACCTGGCTATCCCCAGCGTGGGGGCGACGGAAAACGCCATGATCGCGGCCTGCGCCGCCAGAGGAGAGACCGTCATCGCCAACGCTGCCAGAGAGCCGGAGATCGTGGACCTGCAAAATTTCCTCCGCGCTCTTGGGGCGGATATAGCCGGGGCGGGAACGCCGGTCATCACAGTGCGGGACTTCCACCCGGTGCAACGGGTGGGATACCGGGTCATGCCGGACCGCATCGCGGCGGCCACCATGCTGTGCGCCTGCGCCTGCGCGGGCGGGGATGTTGAGCTGCTAGGCGTGGATGTATCCCATTTCTCCAGCGTGACGGACACGCTGATGGCCATGGGTGCCCAGGCGGCAGCGGATCGGTATCGGCTGCGTCTGCGGTGCCGGGAGCGTCTGCGCGGCGGCAGGACGGTCATTACCAGACCCTATCCCGGCTTTCCCACCGATGCGCAGCCGCTGATGATGGCGGCGGCGCTGAAGGCGGACGGGACCACGGTGTTCGTAGAGAACATCTTTTCCAACCGCTACCGTCAAGCGGCGGAGATGATCCGCCTGGGGGCGGATATCAGGACCGAGGGGCGTATGGCGGTCGTCACCGGCGTGAGCCGGCTCAGGGGCGCGCCTGTGCTGGCGGAGGACCTGCGGGGCGGCGCAGCCCTCATCATCGCGGGCCTTGGCGCCGAGGGCGTGACGGCCGTCACGGACCACGGCCATGTCCGGCGCGGCTATGACGGCCTGGATCGGGCCCTTTCCCGGCTGGGCGCACATATCAATATCGATCATTCTAAAAATTGAGGTTACATACATTGGCAACTCGTGACCGCTACGGCGCAGCAAGAAAAAAGAAAAAGAGAAACAGCCTCTTCGCACCGCTGTCGTTCCTTTTGGTGTGCGCGGCTCTCGTATTCGGCATGAGCGTATTTTTCCGGGTGCAGACCATCGAGGTGCAGGGGGCGGAGAATTATACAGTCGAGGAGATCATCGAAGCCTCCGGCGTCAGTACCGGCGACAACCTGTTTTTCATAAACAGCGCATCCGCCTCAAGCCGTATCATCTCCCGTTTGCCCCGGGTGGAGTCGGCCAGCGTCCGGCCCAGTATGCCCAACCGGATCATTATCACGGTGGTGGAGGGTTCCGCCCTTGCCTATGTGGACTGGGAGGGGCAGAGCTGGACGCTGACCGGCAGCTGCAAGCTGCTGGGAAGCGGCGAGGGGGAGGAGCTCGCCGGGCTGATACACGTGCTGAATGTAACGCCGGAAGCCCCCAGCGCGGGGGAGTTTATGACGGTGCCGGCAGAGGATAGCTTAAAGCTCTCCTATCTTCAGGAGCTGCTCAGCGCTATGGATACACTGGGTATGGTCCAGGATGTGTCCGACCTGGATATGGAGAACGTCGCCAATCCAACGTTCCGCTATCTGGACCGGTTCACGGTGCGGATGGGCCAGAACGACAATACCGATTACAAGCTGCGCAAGCTTCTGAGCGCGGTGATGACACAGCTCGGCCAGGATGTGACCGGCACCATTGATATGTCCATCGGCGAGGAGCTGCATGTTATTCTGGACTGAGAAGAAAAATTTTCCACCGTTTGACATAATATTTTTAAATAAACTATTGACCTGCCTTGATTTTCGTACTAAAATGAATTAAATGTAATCTGGACGTAATCTGGACGGTTATAGCGTTATCGAACACATGGGAGGCAAGAAAGATGGCAGCAAATTCGGTTGAAACTGGCCCTGAAAATGTTGTGACATTGAAAGTCGTCGGCATCGGTGGTGCGGGCGGCAACGTGGTGAATAGAATGGTCAGTTCCGGCACGAGCGGCGTTGAATTTATCGCCGTGAATACGGACAAGCAGGCTTTGTCCATGTCCACAGCGGATCAGAAGATACAGATCGGTGAAAAGCTCACCCATGGTCAGGGCGCGGGCAGCGACCCTACCGTCGGCGGAAAGGCCGCGGAGGAGAGCCGCAATGAGATCGCCAAGGCCCTGGAGGGTACGGACATGGTCTTTATCACCGCTGGCATGGGCGGCGGCACCGGTACCGGCGCGGGCCCCGTGGTGGCGGATATAGCCCGGGAGGCGGGTGTGCTCACGGTGGGCGTGGTCACAAAGCCGTTCGGCTTTGAGGGCAAAAAGCGCATGACTCAAGCCATGAACGGTATTGAGGAACTGCTGGGCAAGGTAGACAGCCTTTTGGTCATCCCCAATGACCGGCTGAAATATGCCACCGATCAGAAGGTCACCTTTGCCAACGCCTTTGAGATCGCCGATGAGATCCTGCATGAAGCTGTCACCAGTATCTCGGGCCTTATCAAGAACACAGGTTTCATCAACCTTGACTTCGCGGATGTATGCACCATCATGCGCGGCGCGGGATTTGCTCACATGGGTGTGGGACATGCCGTCGGCAAGGGCAAGGCGGAGGACGCCGCCCAGATGGCCATCTCCAGCCCGCTGATGGAGACATCCATCAACGGTGCCCGAGGCGTTCTCATCAATATCACTGGCTCGGAGGATATGGGTCTTGACGATGTGGAGACCGCCGCCAATCTGGTCCAGGCCAACGCCCATCCCGACGCCAACATCATCTTCGGCGCATCCTTTGACAACAGCATGGAGGACGAGATCCGGGTGATCGTCATCGCCACGGGGTTTGACGAGGGGACCCAGACCGCTAAGGCCGTATCCGCCTCTGCCCAGATTGGTCCGGCGTCCGGGGGAGAGAAAAAGGAGAACCTGTTCACCCAGGCAGCGGAGAAGGCAGTGGAGGAGAAGACCGCAGAGCCCGCGCCGGAGGAGGAAGATCCCTTCGACAGCATCTTTAAGATTTTCAATTCCAAATGATTTTTGAACATTTGAAACGGCATGGCCCGGTGGCCATGCCGTTTTTGCGCGTTTTGTGCTGTGCCGGACGCCGGTTTTAAACCGTTTCTGGTAAAAATCATAACTTCTTTTCAGGATGGTTTGCAAAGGGCATCATCGTTCACCTTGTGGACGGGGACCGCCTGTGTTGTCCGCCTCGCACTGCACAGATTATCCCCGAAAATTTCTGGATCTCTCTACCAGGATACCAGTCACTGGATGCTCTGATCCAGCTTTTTGATCAGCGCCTCCAGGCGGCGGACGGCGGCCCGATCTCCCTCCAGAGACAGGGCGCATTGGTCGGCCACCGGGGCGAGATGGGCGCGGCCATGGGCGTCGCATATCGTTAGCCCATCGGAGAAATCCGCGCCGAATTCGGCCAGGGCTTCGCTCATGGCGCGCATGAGCCTGGCCCGGTCCCGGCAGGGGAGGATGCGCCTGGGCGGCTCCTGGCTTCCGGGAAGATGATAAAGGCCGTTGAGCGCGTCCAGATTGCACTGATAATAGGCCTGGGGCGTTCCGATATCGCACCAGTACCCGTCCATGACCTTGCTGTAAAGAGGAACGCCCCGCGCCAAAAGCTGCGGGAAAAGATCCTTGGCAAAATCGTATGGACGGCCCTGCGGGATGAAGGACAGTATATCCGGCGACAGCACATAGATCCCGGTGCTGACTTGATCTGTGACTACCCGCTCCCAGGCGGGCTTTTCCAAAAAACCGGTGACCCGCCCACTTTTATCTGTTATCACAAGGCCGTAGGGGAGAGGCTCGGCCTGGGAGGCCAGGGCGATGGTGACGCCCTGGCTGTGGCCGGACATCAGACCGGCCAGGTCATAATCGCAGGCGCTGTCGCCGCTTATCACAAGGACGTTTTCACTGTCTATAAAATCCTCGCAGTTGAGAACGGCCCCCGCCGTGCCAAGGGGCTGCGTCTCCGTCCGATATTCTATCTGAACGCCAAAGGCGGAGCCGTCCTGAAAGTGGTTCCGTATAATATCGGGCTGGTAGTGCAGCGTCAGACAAAGCCGGTCAAAACCGTTGTCCCGGAGCAGAGAGATGGTATGTTCCAGCAGGGGCGTGCCAAGAAGAGGCATCATCGGCTTGGGAAGGCCGCCGGAAATGGCGCGAAGGCGCGTGCCTTCCCCGCCGGAAAGTATGACTGCTCTCATCGTTTCACCTCTGGGATATTGTCTGCCGGCACTGTGAAAATTATGTGGGAGAGAGGCAGTAAAATTTCGGATTGTAAAGTGCTGGGCAATCTGGTATAATAACCAAGTATAATTATTTTAATCGTATATCCATATTTTTGGAGCATTGCGCCATGAATAAGATCACCAAGAGCCTGGGCGGGCAAAGCTACCAATTCTATATTATATGCCTGTTTGTTTTTGCGGGGGTCACAGGGCTGTTTTTCCGTGAGCTGTATTTGGCGCTGGGCGAGGCCGTGGCGGCGGTGATCCTGCTGATCGTGAGCAATGCGCTGAACCGCCGCCGCCGCCGGGAGCTGATGCAGTATATCCAGTCCGTGACCTATGAGACGGCGGAGGCCCGGGACAATACCATGATGAATTTTCCGCTGCCCATGGCTACCTATTTGGTGGATTCCGGCCGGCTGGTATGGGGCAATCAGGAGTTTTTTGCCATCTGCGGGCGGAAAGAACCTACCATAGACGTATCCATGAGCGATCTTGTCCCCGCCTATCAGGGCCGCTGGCTGCTGGAGGGGAAAAACCGCTGCCCCGGCCTGGTGGAATCCAACGGCCGCCGGTTCCAGGTCCACGGGAATCTTGTCCGGGGCGCGGGGGAGGACCAGGTCGTCGGCGCCATGGGCGTTACCTACTGGGTAGACGTGACTGACTATGACGACATCAAGCGGGAATATGCCGCGGCGCGGCCGGTGGTCATGCTCATCATGCTGGACAACTATGACGAGCTGATAAAAAATCTGACGGAGCGTGCGCGCACGGATCTGCGCAACCAGCTGGAGGATAAGCTGAACCAGTGGACGGAGGGAATGCGGGGCTTGCTGCGCCGGTATGACCGGGACCGGTATATCTTCATCTGTGAGCGCCGGTATTTTGATAAGCTGGCGGAGGGGAAATTTGCCGTCCTGGATATGGTGCGGGAGGTGACGAACACTTCCGGCATCCGGGCCACGGTGAGCATCGGCGTGGGCATCGAGGGCGCAAGCCTGGAGGAGGACTTCAACTTCGCTTCCATGAGCGTGGAGATGGCTCTGTCCCGGGGCGGCGATCAGGCGGTCATCCGCAACCGGATGAATTTTGAGTTTTATGGCGGCCGGGCCACAGAGGTGGAGACCCGGACAAAGGTGAAAAGCCGTGTGGTGGCAAACGCCCTCAGTTCCTTTATCAAGGACGCTTCCACCACCTATATCATGGGCCACCGCTATGCGGACATGGACGCCCTGGGCGCGGCGGTGGGTATATGCTGTATCGCCAGGGCGTATGGAAAGCGGGCCCGCATCGTGATGGGCGGCGCTCCTAACGCTTGCGGCGCCATGATCGACAGGCTGAGGGCCAGCAAGGAATATGAGGATATCTTTGTCACGCCGAAGGAGGCCATGCTCCAGGCTAACTCCCGCAGCCTTCTGGTGGTGGTGGATACGAGCCGCCCTGAGCAAGTGGAGGACGAGGCGCTGTTGCAGACTATCAGCCGCCTTGTGATCATCGACCATCACCGGAGGGCGGCGACATATATCGAAAACGCCGCCCTCACGTTCCATGAGCCATATGCCTCCTCCGCCAGCGAGCTGGTGGTGGAGCTTTTGCAGGAGCTGGTGGACCAAAGCAACATCAGCCGGGTGGAAGCGGAGGCCCTTTTGGCGGGCATTGTGACAGACACGAAAAACTTCACCATGCGCACAGGGGAGCGCACCTTCGACGCGGCGGCGTTCCTGCGCCGGGTGGGGGCGGATACCATCTCCGTCAAACGCCTGTTGCAAAGCGATATGGCCAGTACCGTCAGCCGCTACACGATCCTGGAACGAGCCACCATCTATCACGACAACATCTGTCTGGCGGCTATGGACCATGAGGTGGACAGGGTGGTGGCGGCCCAGGCGGCGGATGAGATGCTCGGCATCTCCAACATCGAGGCCTCTGTGGTGCTCTATCCCACGGCGGATGGCGGCGTGATCCTGTCGGCGAGGAGTATCGGGAGCATGAACGTCCAGGTGCTGTTGGAAATGCTGGGTGGCGGCGGGAACCAGTCGGCCGCCGGGGCCCAGATGAAGGATATCTCCATCGCGGAGGCGACGGCGCGGCTCAAAGCGGCGATCGACGAATATCTCAATTCGTGAACATGCAAGCATATTCATAAGAGAGCTGCGGCCCACCGCAGCGCGCTCGCTGGGCCGGGAAGAATTTTTCCCGAGGTACGCGGCCCCGGAAAAAGTGTCCCATTTTCGTTGCGTCTGCGGGCGAAAACCCGATGAGGATATATAAGGGAGGAAGCAGCCATGAAGGTCATTTTGCAAAAGGACATAAAGGGCCAGGGAAAGAAGGGTGAGCTCAAGGAGGTGTCCGACGGCTATGCCCGCAACTATCTGCTGCCCAGAGGGCTGGCCATCGAGGCCACGGCGGACAATCTGAACACCATGCGTCTGCGGGATAAGGCCCGCCAGGCTCAGATCGCCCGGGAGAAGGCCCAGGCCCAGGAGAATGCCGAGCGCCTTGCCGCCGTGGTGGTCCATGTGAAGGCCAAGGCGGGCTCCGCAGGCCGGCTTTTCGGCGCTGTGACCAGCAAGGAGATCGCCGAAGCGCTGGCGGCGCAGCACGGCATCAGCATCGAGAAAAACCAGATCGTGCAGACTGAGCCCATCAAGCAGTTCGGGGCCTTCCAGGTCAAGTGCAAGCTGGGCTATGAGATCACCGGGACCATACATGTGATGGTCACAGAGGAGAAATAACCGCCGCAGGAGAGACGCCATGGACGAGCTGATGGGACGCAGGATTCCATACTCGAGGGAGGCGGAGCAGTCGATACTGGGCTCCATGCTCATCGACCCCGCCTGCATCCCCGATGTGGTGAACAGCGTCAAGGCAGCAGAATTTTATATCGATGTCAACCGGGAGATATTTGAGACGATATTCTCCATGTTCAGTCTGGGTATGCGCATCGACCCGGTGACGGTGCTGGACCAGATGCGGGCCCGGAAGTGCTGGAAGGAAAATTCCCAGCAGTATCTTCTGGAGCTGATGGATGTGACGCCCACGGCGGCGAATGTGCTTCAGTACTGCGCCATCGTCCGGGAAAAGGCCCTTTTGCGGGACCTGGGAAGTTCGGGTTCGGAGATCACTGAGTTGGCCTACCAGGAGGGCGGTCGGGCCCAGGAGGTCCTGGAGCTGGCGGAACGAAAAATCTATGCCCTTCGCAAAGACAGCGCCTCCGGAGGACTGGTGCCCATGCCCCAGGTCCTCCAGGATGTGCTGAGCCATATCTCCCAGGCTGCCCAGGGGGGCGGTCGGATCCAGGGCATATCCACCGGCCTTGCGGATATCGATGATTGTCTCCAGGGACTGGGGGAGGGAGACTTTGTCCTCATCGCCTCCCGGCCCGGCATGGGAAAGACCAGCATCGCTTTGAACATGGCCGTCAATGCCGCCAAGACCTCCGGCAAGACCGTGGCCATCTTCTCTTTGGAGATGAGCCGCCAGCAGCTCGTCATGCGTATGCTCTCCAGCGAGAGCCACATCGATAACTATCAGCTCAACCAGGGACGGTTGAGCGGCGAGGAGTGGACACAGCTGGCGGAGGCGGCGGGCGCCCTTTCCAAGATAGACGTCCGCATCGATGACAATCCCTCTATGACTGTGGCGGAGATGGCTGCCCAGTGCAGGCGTCTGGAGAACCTGGGCCTGGTGGTGGTGGACTACCTGCAGCTGATGCAGAGCGCGGGCAGTGGCAATTCCTGGGCTAACGAGAGCCGTACCCAGGCTGTCAGCGAGATCAGCCGCATGATGAAGGTCACCGCCAAGGAACTGGGAGTGCCGCTCATCTGCATGAGCCAGCTCAGTCGCGCCAATGAGGCGAGGCAGAACAAGCGGCCCATGCTATCCGACCTTCGTGAATCCGGCTCCATCGAGCAGGACGCAGACGCGGTCATAGGCCTGTATCGGGAGGGGTATTATAACCGAGAGTGCGAGGATCCGAACTCCGCCGAGGCTATCATCTTGAAAAACCGCCGCGGCAGGGTCGGAACGGTCTATCTGCGGTGGATGCCGGAGTTTACGTGCTATGTGAACGATGAACGCCGCCACGATGACGATGAATACTGAGCTGCTGCCGAAGGGAGGCCGGGTGCTGTGCGCCGTGTCCGGCGGCGCGGATTCGATATATCTACTGTGCAGGCTTTCCGAGATGGGTTATGATGTCTGTGCGGCCCATTATAACCATGGCATTCGGGGCGCTGAAGCGGACCGAGACGAGACGTTTGTCCGGGAGCTATGCGCCGGGCGCGGCATTCCGTTCGTGTCTGAAAGGGGCGATACGCCGGCCTTTGCCAAAAGGATGCATTTGGGCATGGAGGAGGCGGCGCGGACCCTGCGGTACGATTTTTTGGAGCGGGCCGCAGATGAGATGGGCGCCGTTATTATTGCCACAGCCCATACGGCGGACGACAACGCGGAGACGCTACTTTTGAATCTGGCCCGGGGGACCGGGCTTAAGGGCCTGTGCGGCATACCGCCCGTGCGGGGACGGATCATTCGGCCGATGCTGGATGTGACGCGCCCGGAGGTGGAGGCGTATTTGCACGAGCGCTCCATCCCCCATGTGGAGGATGTCACAAACCGGTCGGACGACTACGCCCGCAACCGGGTCCGCCATGGGGCGGTGCCGGTGCTGGAGACAGTCAATCCCGCCTTTGTCCGCACGGCGGGACAGACGGCAGCCCTGCTCCGGGAGGACGAGGCGTTTTTATCCTCCCTGGCGGAGCAGTTCGTGGCGCGGTATGGGGACAAAAATACTGTCCCCGCGGCGGAACTGCTGGCCCAGCCGCTGCCGGTGGCCTCCAGGGTGATCCGGCGCATGGCGGGGCGAGAGCTGACCTGTGTCCATGTGCAGGCGGCGCTGAAAACAGCGCGGGACGGCGGCGGAACGGATGTGCCCGGACTGCGTATCGCCAGGACAGGGGACCGGTTGGTTTTTGGAGCAGAGGAGGCTGAGCCTATCAAGGCCAGGCCGATTCCGGCGCCGGGGGAGGTATTCATCCCGGAGGCGGACATGCGGGTGATATGCCGTTTATTTACATCTCTGCCGCAGGATGTTCACAAGTCGTTCAACATTTTTTACTTTAATTATGAGAATATATGTGGTAGTATTACAGTTACCGCTCGAATGCCGGGGGACAGCTTCCGTCCGGCGGGGCGGGGATGCACCAAGACGCTGCACAGACTGTTTCAGGAGCTCGGCATTCCCCGCTGGGAGAGGACGCGGGTTCCCGTCCTGCGGGACGAGGCCGGGATCATGGGCGTTTACGGCGTCGGACCGGCGGAGCGGGCATGTGCCCGTCCGGGAGACGCGCATATTTTACAGATAGAATTTATCCGGCAGACGCCGGGGCAGGGAGGATAAGGATATGCACAGAGATGTGGAGCGGTATATTGCCACCGAGGAGGAGCTGAAGGGCATCGTAGCCCGGCTGGGCCGGCAGATATCTGCCGACTATGCGGGAAAGTGTCCCCTGTTCGTGGGCGTACTGCGCGGCTGCTTCATCTTTATGGCGGATCTGGTGCGGGCCTGCGACATCCCCTGCACCGTGGATTTCATGGTGGTCTCCAGCTACGGATCGGGCACTACCTCCACCGGCGCGGTGAAGATCATAAAGGACCTGACCGAGAATATCGAGGGGCGGGATGTGATCATCGTGGAAGACATCCTGGACAGTGGCAATACCTTGCGCTATCT
The DNA here is from genome assembly GCA_964630255.1 of uncultured Oscillospiraceae bacterium. Lineage (GTDB taxonomy): Bacteria > Bacillota > Clostridia > Oscillospirales > Oscillospiraceae > CAJOIG01. The sequence goes on from CAZVRP010000005.1 coordinate 27,076, forward strand.
GAAAAACTATATGATGGCCCGCAGCCCCAAATCGATCCGTATCGTGACGCTTTTGGATAAGCCGGAGCGGCGCAAGGCGGATGTGACTGCGGACTATGTGGGCTTTACCATCCCGGACGCCTTTGTGGTGGGGTACGGTCTGGATTATGATGAAAAATACCGTAACCTCCCGTATATCGGCCTTCTGAAGCCGGAAATCTATTCATGAGGTAAACCAATGGACAATATGCCAGGCAACAACAATAACAGACCATCCAACGGCCCCGGGTCCGGCAATGGCGGCAATAACCGACGAGCGAGGGACATCGGCTTTTACGCGCTGGCCCTTATCCTTTTGTTGGCGACGGTGTTTACCCTCACCGGCGGAAACCGGTCGGTGGAACTGACCTATTCCCAGGTCATCGATATGTTCGAGGACCAGCAGGTGGAGTCGTTCACCGTCTCCGGAAATGAGCTGTATCTCTATCTGCGGGAGCCCTATGAGGGGCAGACGGAGATCACCAAGACGCTGCGGGATGTGGATCAGTTCAATGACGATCTGGGCGATATCATCCGGCAGCAAAAGGACGCCGGTATCCTGACGGAATATGACTATGACGAGGGCTGGACGCTGCCCTGGTGGGCGTCGTTTTTGCCGTATCTCATTGTGATCGTTGTCTTCGGCGTGCTGTGGTATACCATGATGAACCGCGCCACCGGCGCGGGCGCCGGCGGTGTGGCGCGGTTTTCCAAGGCGCGGACAAAGGCAGCGGGTGATGAGCAGCAGCGCAAGACCTTTGCCGATGTGGCCGGGTGCGATGAGGAGAAGGAGGAAATGCAGGAGATTGTCGATTTCCTCAAAAACCCCTCTGCCTACACCGAAATGGGTGCCCGCATCCCCAAGGGCGTGCTGCTGGTGGGCCCGCCGGGCACAGGTAAGACCTTGATGGCCAAGGCCGTGGCCGGCGAGGCGGGCGTACAGTTTTTGTCTATCTCCGGTTCCGACTTTGTGGAGCTGTATGTGGGCGTGGGCGCCAGCCGCGTCCGGGACCTGTTCGACCAGGCCAAAAAGGTGGCGCCTGCCATCATATTCATCGATGAGATCGACGCTGTGGGCCGTCAGCGCGGTTCCGGTCTGGGCGGCGGCCACGATGAGCGTGAGCAGACGCTGAACCAGCTTCTGGTGGAGATGGACGGCTTTACGAATAACGAGGGCGTCATCGTCATGGCTGCCACCAACCGGGCGGATATCCTGGACAACGCCCTGCTGCGGCCCGGCCGCTTTGACCGCCAGGTATATATTGGCCTTCCGGATGTGAAGGGCCGGGAGGAGATATTGAAGGTCCACGCCAAGGATAAGCCCCTGGGAGACGATGTGGATCTGAACTCCATCGCCAGAGGAACGTCGGGCTTCTCCGGCGCGGATCTGGAGAACCTTCTCAACGAGGCGGCGCTGCTTGCCGTGCGCCGCCGCCGCCGGTTCATCATCAACGATGACATCGATGAGGCCATACTGAAGGTGGCTATGGGTCCGGAGAAGAAAAGCCGTGTCATCACGGAAAAGGAGCGGAAGCTCACAGCCTACCATGAGTCCGGCCACGCAATTGCGGCCAAGTATCTGCCTCATGTGGACCCGGTGCACTATATCACCATCATCCCCAGAGGACAGGCCGGCGGCTTCACCCTCATGCGCCCCAGCGAGGATAAGACCTTCCACGCCAAGAGCGATATGTTTGAGCAGATCGTTATGTCCCTGGGCGGACGGATCGCGGAGCAGCTGTTTTTAGACGACATCTCCACCGGCGCCTCCGGCGATATCCAGCAGGCGTCGAAGATGGCCCGCGCCATGGTCATGCAGTACGGCATGAGTGAGCGGCTCGGCCCCATTAGCTTTGACGACTCCGGTCACAGTCTTTTTATCGGCCGGGACTTCGGTACCACTAAGTCCTATTCAGAGGAGACGGCCGCCGTCATCGACGAGGAGGTAAAGCGCATCTTTGACGAGGCATCCGCCAAGTGCGAGGAGGTTTTGACCGAGCACCGGGAGCAGCTGATCGCCGTGGCGGAATACCTGCTGGTCCACGAGTCCATGGACGGCGCGGATTTCGACTACTTCTGCGACCATGGCGAGATGCCGCCCAAGGCGGAGCCGACGCCGGCCCGGCCGCAGGCTGAGACGCAGTCCCGGCAGTCTGAGACTGACCCCGCCACGGAGCCCTGGGTGGATTTCGTGAAGGATGCGCCCGACGAGCCGTCCCGGCAGAGCGACACACAATAAATGAATAAGGCAAGGCGGGCAAAGCCCGCCTTGCGCTATAGGAGTCAGTTATGAAATTAGGAATCGTGGGGCTGCCCAATGTGGGCAAGAGCACCCTTTTCAACGCCCTTACCAACGCCGGGGCGGAGTCGGCCAACTATCCCTTCTGCACCATCGATCCCAATGTGGGCGTGGTGGCGGTGCCCGACGAGCGGCTGGACTTTCTGGCGGAGATGTACCATCCGAAAAAGTATACCCCCGCGTCCATCGAATTCGTGGATATCGCGGGTCTGGTGAAGGGCGCCAGTCAGGGGGAGGGCCTGGGCAACAAGTTTTTGGGCAATATCCGCAATACGGACGCCATCATCCATGTGGTCCGCTGTTTTGACGACGCCAACATTATCCGGCATGAGTGCTCCACCGATCCGGCCGGGGACATAGAAACCGTCAACTTGGAGCTTATCATGGCCGACCTGGAGATGGTTCAGCGGCGGCTGGAGAAAGCCCAGAAGTATGTAAAGACCGGCGATAAGAAATACGCCAGAGAGGCGGACGTCATGGCCCGGCTCGCCGCTTGGCTCAACGGGGGAAAGAGCGCCCGCAGCTTTCCATGCGAGGGGGACGAGGCGGATATGATCGCCCAGTCCGATCTTCTGAGTCTCAAGCCGGTGATCTACGCCGCCAACATGGACGAGGACGGCTTTGGTCAGGCGGAGGAGAGCGCCTATTATAAAGAGGTGAAGGCTATCGCCGATGCGGAGGGCAGCACGGTGCTACCGGTATGCGCCCGGTTCGAGCAGGACATTGCCGAGCTGGACGACCCGGCGGACCGTGAGATGTTCATGGAGGAGCTGGGAATCCGGGAGTCTGGTCTTGTGCGGCTGATCAAGTGCTCCTATGACCTGCTGGGCTTGATATCCTTCCTCACCTGCGGGCCGGATGAGTGCCGGGCCTGGACCATCACTAAGGGCACCAAGGCCCCCCAGGCCGCAGGAAAGATACACACCGACTTCGAGCGGGGCTTCATCCGGGCAAACATTATCGCCTTTGACGATCTGAAAGCCTGCGGCAGCGAGGCGGCCGCCCGGGAGAAGGGCCTCCTGCGGGCGGAGGGAAAGGAGTACGTCATGCAGGACGGCGATGTGACCCACTTCCTGTTCAATGTCTGAGCGTATCGGCTGGCTGGATGGCTGGCGGGGACTGGTCTGCTGGCTGATGGTCTTTTACCACTTCTGCTTTGATCTGGTGATGTTCGGCTGGATGCCCTATGCGGCTACCCAGCAGTGGCCTCTGTTCACCCTCCAGCGTTTCATCGCCCTGGGGTTCATATTCCTCTCCGGTGTCAGCGCCCGTTTTACCCACAGCAATCTGCGCCGGGGGCTCATTACCGCCGCCGCAGGCGTTGTAGTAGTGGCTGCGTCATACGTGGTGGGTGCGCCTATCCGCTTCGGTATTTTGCAGTTTCTCAGCTGCGCCATGATATTGTACCACTTCATCGGGAGGTTCGCGGAAAAAGTCCCGGTGAAGCTGGCTCCTTGGCTGTGGAGCGGATTGTATCTGGCAGCACGGATCGTCAGCTATACCACCTTTGTGGAACCCGAATGGCTTTATTGGCTGGGTCTGCGGACTCAAGAGTTTGTATCCTTTGACTGGGTGCCGATCTTTCCCAACATCTTCATGTTTCTGCTGGGGGCGTGGTTCGGCGAAAAGCTCACGGCCGCCCCGGCGGACAGCCGCCTGCGTACCATGGGTGCGCCCAAGTTTCTCACCTGGCCGGGCCGGCGGACGCTCATCATTTATCTGGTCCACCAGCCGGTGCTCTATGGCGCCTGCTGGCTTGCGAGCATTATCATGTCTTGACATCTCCGTTTATCGGTGATATATTGCTAAACGTACATAAAGGCTGTGACGGGAATTGCGCCGGTATATGCCCCGCAGAGAGAGAGGGTCAAAGGCTGTGAGCCCTCTCGGGAGACACGCCGGATGCTGACCATCCCCGAGCCGCGGGCTTGAAAGGAAACGAGTATGTCCCGCCGTGTGACGGACGTTATACCGTCTTTGAGTAAAAGTTTAGGGTGGAACCGTGTGTATTTTACGCACCCCTGACGTATGTCAGGGGTATTTTGCTTTTATAGGAGGACATTATGGAATACAGCTTCAGCGACGCCGAATACAGAAAGATGTACCGGCACACCACCAGTCACGTCCTGGCCCAGGCGGTGAAGCGCCTGTACCCAGAGGCCAAGCTGGCCATCGGCCCCGCCATCGAGGACGGTTTTTATTACGATATCGACGTGGATAAGCCCTTCGTGCCCGAGGACCTGGAGGCGCTGGAGGCGGAGATGCGCAAAATATGCAAGGAGAAGCTCAAGCTGGAGCGGTTTGAACTGCCCCGGGCCGAGGCTATCGCCTTTATGCGGGAGCGGCAGGAACCCTATAAGGTGGAGCTGATCGAAGATCTGCCCGAGGACGCGGTCATCAGCTTTTATAAGCAGGGGGAGTTTACCGACTTGTGCGCCGGTCCCCATCTGGATTCCACCGGACGTATCAAAGGAAACGCCATCAAGCTCACCAGCGCCACCGGCGCTTACTGGCGGGGTGACTCAAACCGGAAGATGCTCCAGCGCATCTATGGCACCTGCTTTCCCTCCAAAGCGGAGTTGGATGAGCATCTGGCCCGGATCGAGGAGGCCAAGAAGCGCGACCACAGAAAGCTGGGCAAGGAACTGGGATTGTTCATGCTGGCAGAGGAGGGGCCCGGCTTCCCGTTCTTCTTGCCCAAGGGCATGGTGCTGCGCAATACCCTTTTGGACTACTGGCGTGCCACCCATAAAAAATATGGCTATGTGGAGATATCCACACCCATCATTCTTAACCAGGAGCTTTGGCCCCGCAGCGGTCATTGGGACCACTATAAGGACAATATGTATACCACGGTGATCGACGGGGAGGACTACGCCGTCAAGCCGATGAACTGTCCGGGCGGCATGCTGGTGTATAAAAATGAGCCTCATTCCTACCGCGACCTGCCCATGCGCATGGCGGAGCTGGGACTTGTGCACCGGCATGAGCTCTCCGGCGCGCTCCACGGCCTGTTTAGGGTCCGCTGCTTCACCCAGGACGACGCCCATATTTTCATGACACCGGAGCAGATGAAAGACGAGATCAAGGGTGTTGTTCAGATATTTGATGAGATATATTCCACCTTTGGGCTGACTTACCAGATCGAGCTGTCCACCATGCCGGAGGACCACATGGGCGACGAGGCCGTGTGGCGTGTGGCGGAGAATACCCTCCAGACCGCCATCCAGGAGATGGGCAAGGACTTCGTGATCAACGCCGGTGACGGTGCGTTTTACGGGCCCAAGCTGGATTTCCATCTGGCCGACTCCTTGGGCAGGACATGGCAGTGCGGCACCATCCAGCTGGACTTCCAGATGCCGGAGCGATTCGAACTGGAGTACGTGGGAGAGGATGGAGAGAAGCACCGTCCTGTTATGATCCACCGGGCGCTGCTGGGCTCCATCGAACGATTCATCGGCGTCATTACCGAGCATTTCGCAGGGGCGTTCCCCACATGGCTCAGCCCGGTACAGGTAAAGATCCTGCCCATCACGGACCGCACCCACGACTATGCCAACGAGGTGGCAGCCAAGCTGGAGGCCGCCGGCATCCGCACCGAGGTGGACCTGCGCAATGAAAAGCTGGGCTTTAAGATCAGAGAGGCCCAGATGGAGAAGGTCCCCTACAAGCTGGTGGTGGGCGACAAGGAGGCTGCCGGCGGCACCGTGGCCGTCCGCACCCGTGAGGCTGACAAGGGTGCCATGCCGCTGGCCGACTTTATGGACAGAATTCAGGAAGAGATCGCTTCTAAGTCCATAACTTCACTATTTTGACATAGCATAAACGGACAGGCTCCCTCGTAGACTAGTTTTAGCTTACGAGGGGGTTGTTCAATGAGTAAAGCACGAAAGAAACTGTGTGCGGCGCTGGCGGTCCTGTTTGCTGTGAACGTGATGGTGATCTGCCTTGCCCAGGACGCGGAAGCTGTGACATATCAGCAGGGATCTACCGGCTCGGTGGTCACCACGATCCAGGAAAAACTGTCCCGCTGGGGCTATTATTCCGGCTCGGTGGACGGCATATACGGTTCCAAGACCGTGGCGGCCGTGAAATATTTCCAACAGAAAAACGGCCTGACCGTAGACGGAAAGTGCGGGCCCAAGACCCTGGCTGCGCTGGGCATCAATATGAGCAGCACAAATCAAAGTACCTCAGGGGATGTGGAGCTTCTGGCCCGTCTTATATCCGCCGAAGCCAGGGGCGAGCCCTATACCGGTCAGGTGGCCGTGGGGGCCGTGGTATTGAACAGGGTGGAGAGTCCGGCGTTTCCCGGCACTATCTCTGGCGTCATCTATCAGTCCGGCGCTTTCACGTGCATCCAGGACGGGCAGTTCTGGCAGCCCATCGCGGACAGCGCCTATAAGGCCGCACGGGAGGCAATCAACGGTTCGGACCCGTCTGGCGGCGCTATCTACTATTATAATCCCAAGACCGCGTCCAGCACATGGATACTGTCACGGCCGGTTCTGACGACTATCGGCAACCATAGATTCTGCGCATGACCCTCCTTATCGGAGGGTCATCAAAAAAAGTTTAAAAAAATTGCGAAAAAGGAGTTGACAAAGGGGAAATGA